>CAXTDH010000026.1:0-14116 GCA_964242405.1 uncultured Rhizobacter sp.
AGAAATGATGCTACTCGAAGCGCAGCGCCAGAATTTGTCGCTCATCCGCGAAGGCGCCGGCTTCTGGAAGTACGTGCCCACCGACGATGGCCTGCGGGTCTTCACGAAGTACGACTACCAGACGCGCTGGGGAGGGGTAGGGCAGTGGCTCGACCGGCTGGCGTTTCGGCCGCTCGGAAGCGCATTACGTCACCCCCGATGTGGTGGTCCGCAAGGTGCGCGGCAAGTGGGTGGCGCAGCTGAATTCGGCAGTGGTTCCACGGTTGCGCCTGAACAAGGCCTACGCCGAGCTGTTCCAGCGTCACCGCGAAGCGCGCCATGCGGAGATGGGCGCCCACCTTCAGGAGGCGCGCTGGGCGATCCGCAATGTCGAGCAGCGCTTTTCGACCATCCTCGCCGTCTCGCAGGCGATATTGCGTCGCCAGTACCGCTTTTTCGAGCACGGGCCGCTGGCGATGAAGCCGCTCGCGCTGCGCGATATCGCCGAGGAAGTGGGCGTGCACGAGTCGACCGTCTGCCGAGTGACCAACAACAAGTACATGGCGACGCCGGCCGGCTTGATCGAGTTGAAGCGCTTTTTCTCCCGGCCGATGCCGATGAGCAACGGCGGCGCCTGTTCGCCGACCGCGATCAGGGGCGTGGTCAAGGAACTGATCGATGCCGAAAACCCGGCCAGCCCGTTGTCGGACGTCGACATCGCCCAGCGTCTGGCGCGCCAGGGCCTGACCGTCGCCCGGCGGACGGTCACCAAATACCGGCAGATGCTCAAGATTCCGCCGATCGACCGCCGCCGTCGCCACATCGAATCTGCCGCTCTGGCGCACAGCCACGCAGGCTGAAACAGCGGCGCGCCGCCGTCCGCCGCTGCCGATGCCTTGCCATCGCGCCGGCAAGGCATACCATTTGCCGCGCCGACGACTTCAAACGACTTGAACAGGTGGATCAGCGGATGACGATCAGACCGATGCGCCTTGCGATGATCAGCGAACATGCGTCGCCGCTCGCGACGATCGGTGGAGTCGATGCCGGTGGCCAGAACATCTATGTCGCTCATGTGGCCCGCTGCCTGGCGCAGATGGGCCACCACGTCGATGTCCTGACCCGCCGCGACAACCCGTCGCTGCCGGCGGTGGTCGACCTGCGCCCGGGCGCCAGGGTCATCCACATCGACGCCGGGCCGAGCTGCTTCGTGCCGAAGGAGCAGCTGCTGGCCCACATGCCGGAGTTCGCCCGTGCCACCGAGCGGCTGATGCGCAACAGCGTGCCGTACGATGTCGTTCATGCCCACTTCTTCATGTCCGGCTGGGTGGCGCAGCGCATCCAGCAAGCGCTCGGCGTGCCGTTCGCCATGACCTTCCATGCGCTCGGCCTGGTTCGCCTGCAGCACCAGCGCCAGGCCGACACCTTCCCCGCCGAGCGCCTGCAGATCGAGCGTGATCTCGTGCGCCACGCGGACGCGCTGGTAGCCGAATGCCCGCAGGACGAGGCCGACCTGATGCAGTTGTACGGCGCGGACGCCCAGCGCGTGACGGTCGTGCCCTGCGGCTTCGATCCGGCCGAGTTCGCGCCGATGAGCCGGGCGCTGGCGCGGGCCGAACTGGGGCTGGATCCGGCCGAGTTCATCGTCCTGCAGCTGGGGCGGCTGGTGCCGCGCAAGGGCATCGACAACGTGATCCGTGCACTCGCGCATCTGCCGGCGTCGGTCCCGGCCCGGCTGCTGGTCGTCGGCGGCGACAGCGCCGAGCCGGACGAAGCCCGGACACCCGAGCTGGCGCGCCTTCGGGTCGTCGCCGAGCAGGCGGGGGTCGCCGGCCGCGTCACGTTCACCGGGCATCGGGAACGCGCCCGCCTGCGGACGTTCTACGCCGCTGCCGATGTGTTCGTGACGACGCCCTGGTACGAGCCGTTCGGCATCACGCCGCTCGAGGCGATGGCCTGCGGCCGGCCGGTGATCGGCAGCGCCGTGGGCGGTGTCAAGCACTCGGTGGTCGACGGCCTCACCGGCTTTCTGGTGCCGCCGCGGGATCCGCAGGCGCTCGCCGAGCGGCTCGTCGCCCTGCATGCCGATCCCGAGCTGGCGCGGTCGATGGGCCGTGCCGGCATCGCTCGTGCCCGGTCGCTGTTCACCTGGGAGCGGGTGGCGCGCGAGCTGGCCGAGGTGTATGCCGGCATGAATCGGCGGCGCAGCCCACGTGCCGTCACGGGGGCCTGGTCCCGCTTTCCCGCGGCAGTGCCGGCGTCGTCGTCGGTGCCGGCACCCACCCGTGTGCATGCGGTCTGAACGGGTCACCCTGCCCAGCAGTCCTCGATGAGAATCTGCGGCCTGCCGCCGTCCCCGCCGCCGTCGGTCGGCACCCGGCGCCGGGCCGTGTTCATCGACAAGGACGGCACGCTGGTCGAGGACGTTCCCTACAACGTCGACCCTGCGCTGCTCGCGTTCACGCCCCATGCCGCCGAGGCGTTGCGGAAGTTGTCGGCCGCCGGCTTTCTGCTGGTGGTGGTGAGCAACCAGCCCGGCGTCGCGCAGGGCCGGTTCGACCTGGCCGCGCTGCGCCGTCTTGCCCGCGCACTGACCGAACGCCTGGCGGCGTCGGGCGTCGTGTTGTCCGGCTTCTACGCCTGCCCGCACCTGCCGGCGAGTGGCAGTGAGCCGCGCGCGGGCTGCAGCTGCCGCAAGCCGGCGCCTGGCCTGTTGCTGGAAGCCGCCGACGATTGGGCGATCGACCTTCACGGCTCGTGGATGATCGGCGACATCCTCGACGACATCGAAGCCGGGCGACGCGCCGGCTGCCGGGCCATCCACCTCGACGTCGGCAACGAAACCCTCTGGCAGCGCACCCCTCTGCGGCTGCCGACCGCGACGGTGCCGGACCTGCTGGCTGCCGCCGGGATCGTTCTGGCGGCTTCCCCGGCGCCGCCCTTGGCTGCAACCGATGCAGCCGCAGCCGTCCCGCGCTCGGCGGCTGCATCCGCCCGATGAGCGTGATGCTGCGGTCTGCAGGCGTCCGTCGCTGTCGAGCCCTGCCGCCTGCCCACCCCCGGAGTGGCCGATGCGGCTGGCCGCGGTAGCGACGGCCACCGGCCCCCAGGCGCCCTGCGGCCCTGCGGCCTGGCAGGCGGCTCGCCGGATCCTGGTCGTCCGTCTCGACAATCTCGGCGACGTATTGATGACGACGCCTGCCATTTCGGCGATCGCCCACGCCAACCTTCCGCTCGGCTCCGGTCCGGCGCGCCGGATCACCCTGCTGGCCTCCCGCGCCGGCGCTGCGATCGCCGGCCACGTCCCGGCGATCGACGACGTGATCGTCTACGACGCGCCCTGGGTCAAGGGGCCGGTCAGGAGCGGCCAGGCCGATCGGCGCTTCATGGCCAAGCTGGCACAGCGCCGCTTCGATGCCGCCGTCATCTTCACCGTCAGCACCCAAAGCGCCTTGCCGGCCGCCCTGCTGTGCCGCATGGCCGGTATCCCCTTGCGCCTTGCCTACAGCCGCGAGAACCCGTATGGGCTGCTCACCGACTTCATTCGCGATGACGAGGTGTGCGCCGACGGGATGCGCCACGAGGTGCAACGGCAGCTCGATCTGGTCCGATCCGTCGGCTTCGAAAGAATTGAAGCTGCAGGGTCGCCGCAGCCCCTCGTGTTCACCGTCTCGCTCGAAGCGGCCGAACGCGCCCGGGTGGCGATCCGGGCGGCTGGAGGCCATCCGGATTCGCCTTATGTGGTCGTCCATCCCGGGTGCAGCGCATCGTCGCGCCGCTATCCCGCCGCACGGTTCGGCCAGGCTGCAGCGCAGATCGCAGCGGCCTCCGGTCTGCAGATCGTCTTCGTCGGCGGACCGGACGAGACAGCGGAGGTGGCGGAGGCCCAGGCAGCGATGGCTTCGTACGGTCATGGCAGCGCGGGCCTTTCGCTCGCCGGCCGGCTCGGCATCGGCGAGCTGGGTGCCTTGATCGCGGCCGCCCGGCTGCTCGTCTGCAACAACAGCGGCCCGGCCCATCTGGCGGCCGCCAGCAACACGCCGGTGGTGGTGCTGTATGCGCTGACCAATCCGCAGCACACGCCCTGGCAGGTCGCCTCACGGGTGCTGAACCGGGATGTGCCCTGTCGCAACTGCCAGAAGAGCGTGTGCCCGGAGCTGCACCACCGCTGCCTGCTGGGTGTGGAGGCGGGCGAGGTTGCCGCCGCTGGGCTGGATTTGTTGCGTGAGACGAGAGCGGCAGCCGGCGCCGATCGTCTCGCCGCGGCCTGAAGGCACGAGTCCTTTTTCACAGCTGGCGCCGCCCTCGCGAACCCGCGTCAGGCGCTGCGTCCACGGCGACTTTCCTTCCATTCAGGCGATGCACCCTCTCCTCGCAAGCCAGCCGATCCGCCGCATCGCCGTCTTCCGAGCGCTCGTGCTCGGCGACATGCTGTGCGCAACCCCGGCCCTGCGCGCGTTAAAGGCCGCCTGGCCGGCGGCGGAATTGACGCTGATCGGCCTGCCCTGGGCACGTGAGCTCGCCGACCGATTGCCCGCCGTCGACCGGTTCGAGGCCTTTCCCGGCTGGGACGGCTTGCCCGAGATCGCACCGGACCGGGCCGAGCAGCCGGCGTTCCTCGCCCGAATGCGGGCCGCGCGCTTCGACCTGCTGGTGCAGCTGCACGGCAGCGGCAGCATCGTCAACCCGTTGCTCGCGAGCTTCGGCGCGGTGCGGGTGGCCGGCTTCGCAGAGCCGGGCGATTTCAGCGCCGACCCTGCCCTGCACACCGTCTGGCCGAAGGCCGGCCATGAGATCGAGCGCCTGCTGCACCTGGTCGACCACCTCGGCATTGCCCGACAGGGCCTGCACCTGGACTTGCCGGTCACCGACGGCGACCGACAGCGGCTGTGCGAGCAGGTGCCGGAACTCGACACCTGGGCCGACGATGGCATCGTCTGCGTCCATCCCGGCGCGCAGCTGCCGTCGCGCCGCTGGCTGCCGGCGCGCTTCGCCGAGGTGGCGGATCGGCTGGCCGCGGCCGGGCTGCGGATCGTGCTGACCGGCGGCGCGAACGAGGCGGCGATCGCTGCCGAGGTGCGCGCCCTGATGAGCCACCCTGCCCTGGACCTGACCGGCCGCACCGACCTGTTCAGCCTGGGCGCGCTCGTCGAACGGGCGCGGCTGGTGGTCTGCAACGACACCGGCGTGCTGCATGTCGCGGCGGCCGTCGGCACGCCGAGCGTCGCGGTGAGTTCGGGTGCCGACGTGGCGCGCTGGGCGCCGCTCGATACCGGCCGACACCGCGTCTTCTGGCGGGACGTGCCGTGCCGGCCCTGCGGCCATCGCGAGTGTCCGTACAGTCACGAATGCGCCCGTGCGGTGGCAGCCGGCGAGGTGGGTGACGCGGCAGTCGCGGCACTCGGGATCGGTTGAGCCGCGGGACGGGGCCCCCGAGGCCACGTGACGACCGCCCCCGTTTCTTTGACGGCCCGCTCGAGGCAGGCGGTGCGATTCGGCTGCCCGATCGAAGTCCGCCGAGTCGCGAGATACTGCCCGCCATGTCGCGTTCGCTCTCGGCGCCGTCGCCCGCCTTCACGCCGCCCGGATCGACCGGCGCCCGCCCGGCAAGGTCGCCCCGCACGGTTCTCATGGCCGCCCTGCTCCTGGCCGTCGCGATGGCCGAAGGCGCGCTGGCCGCCGACATGAGCGCCGACAGCGGCATGGGCATGGGCATGCCGAGCGCGCTCGGCTCCCACCCGATGACCCGCGACGGCTCGGGCACGTCCTGGCAGCCCGACACCACGCCCATGGCCGGCCTGCACCTCATGGGCAGCGACTGGATGGTGATGGCGCATGGCTTCGTCAACGCGGTCGTCGACCGGCAGACCGGGCCGCGCGGCGATCGCCAGGGCTTTACCGAGAGCATGGCGATGGTGATGGCGAGCCGCGACTTCGGACCGGGCCGGCTGGGGCTGCGCGGCATGGTCTCGCTCGACCCGGCGATGGGTAAATCGGGCTACCCGCTGCTCTTCCAGACCGGGGAGACGGCCGATGGCAAGACGCCGCTCGTCGACCGCCAACACCCGCACGACCTGTTCATGGAGCTGTCGGCGTCCTGGAGCGTGCCGCTCGGCGAGCGCGGCTCGGCCTTTGTCTACGCCGGCATGCCGGGCGAACCGGCGCTCGGCCCGACCGCCTTCATGCACCGAGCCTCGGGCATGCGCAACCCGGAGGCACCGCTGACGCACCACTGGCTCGACTCGACGCACATCACCTTCGGTGTCGTGACGCTGGGCGCGAGCCGCGGGCCGGTGCAAGTCGAAGCGTCGCTCTTCAACGGCCGTGAGCCGGACCCCTATCGCTGGAACATCGAAACGCGGCGGCTCGATTCCTGGTCGACGCGGCTGTCGTGGAACCCGCTGTCCGAGCTGTCGATGCAGGTCAGCTACGGCGACCTGGAAAGCGCTGAACAGTTGGAGCCCATGACCCGGGTGCGCCGCACCACCGCATCGATCAGCCACCAGATGGCGTTCGGCGCCGATCAGTGGGCGACGACGCTCGCCTGCGGCCGTAACCGCAAGTCCGGGCCGACGCCGGGCGCCCGCTCCGAGCCGGGCTGTCTGCTCGAAACGACCTACGCCCGGCGGGACACCCACACGGTGTTCGCCCGCGCCGAGCAGGTCAAGAACAGCGAGCTGTTCGGCGAGGGCTCACCGCTTCAGGGCGAAGCGTTTCGGATCCGCAAGCTGTCGGTCGGCTACATCTTCGACTTTGCGAAGACGGGAACGGTGAAGTGGGGCGTCGGCGGCGTGGTCGGCTTCCTGGATGCACCGGCGCGGCTCGATGCGAGTTATGGCCGCAGCCCGCGCTCCTACCTGCTGTTCCTGCAGGGCCGGCTGTGATGGCGGCCACCTCAGCCGCGGAACACCGGCGGCCGCTTCTCCATCGCCGCCCGCACCGCCTCGGTCTGATCTGGGCTGCCGATCAGGCGCTGCTGCTCGACCGATTCGGCCATCAGCAGCGCCGCCGGCGTGCCGGAAGCCGACGCGTTCAGCAAGCGTTTGGCGGCCCGCACCGCCTGCGGGCTGCTGCGGGCGATGGCCGTCGCCAGCTCGTTCGCGGCGGCGAGCGGGTCGTCGCAGACCCGGGTCGCGAAGCCGAGCTGCACCGCCTCGACGCCGCTGAACACCCTGCCCGTGTAGGTCAACTCCCGGACGACGTCGTCGCGCGCCAGGCGGCGCATCAGCGGCACGCCGGCCATGTCGGGCACCAACCCCCACTTGATCTCCATCACCGACATCTTGAGATCGGCGCTGACCAGCCGGATATCGGCGCCGAGCGCGACCTGCAATCCGCCGCCGAACGCCACGCCGTGCACCGCCGCGATCACCGGCACCGGCAACTCGTGCCAGCCCCAGGCGATCTGCTGCGGGCCGTTGGCCGCGCCGTGGGTGCGGGCCAGCAGGTCGGTCAGGTTGACGATCGCCGCGGCCGCCGTGGCGCCCTCGCTCATCTTGCCGAAGCTCGCCATGTCGAGGCCGGCGCAAAAGGCCCGGCCTTCGCCCGACAACACGACCGCCCGCAACCCCGGCATCGCCCCGAGCCGATCCAGCGTCTCGAGAAAGGCGGCGAACATGGCCGGGTCGAGCGCATTCATCTTGTCCGGCCGCATCAGCCGGACGTGGGCGACGCCGTCGTCGTCGAGGCGCGTCGTGATCCGCGGAGCGTCGCTCATGTTCGTCATCGCCGGCTCAGCGCGGCGCCATCCGGATGCCGCCGTCGAGCCGGACGCTTTCGCCGTTGAAATAGCCGTTGGTGATCATCACCTCGGCCAGCGCCGCGTATTCGGCCGGGTCGCCGAGGCGCTTCGGGAACGGCACCGAGGCGGCGAGCGCGTCGCGGATGTTGTCGGGCAGGCCGTGCAGCAACGGCGTGTCGAAGATGCCGGGCAGGATGGTGTTGATGCGGATGCCCTCGCCCATCAGGTCGCGGGCGATCGGCAGGGTCATGCCGACGATGCCGGCCTTCGACGCCGAATACGCCGCCTGGCCGATCTGCCCGTCCTGCGCGGCGACCGAGGCGGTGTTGACGATGGCACCCCGCTCACCGTGCTCGAGCGGTGCGAGCGAGAGCATGCCGACCGCCGACTTGGCGATGCAGCGAAAGGTGCCGATCAGGTTGATCTGGATGATGCGCTCGAAGTTCGCGAGCGGGAAGTGCCGCGCCTCGCCGGTCGCCTTGTCGCGGCTCGCCGTCTTGATGCCGTTGCCGGTGCCGGCGCAGTTAACGAGGACGCGCTCCTGGCCGTGGGCTTCCCGCGCCTGGGCGAAGGCCGCGTCGACCTGTTCTTCGGACGTGACGTCGCACTTGCAGAAGACGCCGCCCAGTTCGCGGGCCAGGGCCTCGCCTTGTTCGACGTTCAGGTCGAACAAGGCCACCTTGACGCCGGAGGCGGCGAGCCGGCGGGCGGTCGCGGCGCCCAGGCCGGAGGCGCCGCCGGTGACGACGGCGACGACGCTTGAATCTAGTTTCATGGCAAGGCTCCTGGAGGAATAAGCAGTGGGAACAGCAGTGCGCCGCGGCTCACATCGCCCGCGAAATCACTTCCTTCATGATCTCGTTGGTGCCGCCGTAGATCCGCTGGATGCGGGCGTCGGCGTACATCCGCGCGATCAAGTACTCGTTCATGTAGCCGTAGCCGCCGAAAAGCTGCAGGCATTCGTCGACCACCCGCCCTTGCGCTTCCGAGCACCAGAGCTTGGCCATCGACGCGGTGGCGGTGTCGAGCGTGCCCGCCACCAGCGCCTCGACGCAGCGGTCGACGAAGGCCCGGCCGACGGTGATGGTGGTCGCGATTTCAGCGAGCTTGAAGCGGGTGTTCTGCAACTCGGCAATCGGCTTGCCGAAGGCACGACGGTCACGCACGTAGTCGAGCGTCGCCCGGTAGGCGCCCTCCATCGCCGCCACCGCGCTGACGGCGATGATGGTGCGTTCGTACGGCAGGTCACCCATCAGCTGGTAGAAGCCCTGGCCTTCCACGCCGCCGAGCAGGTTCTCGGCGGGCACGGTCACGTCGTCGAAGAAGAGTTCGGAGGTGTCCTGCGCCTTCATGCCGATCTTGTCGAGCACCCGGCCGACCCGGTAACCGGCGCAGCCTTCGGTCTCGACGATCAGGATCGAGGTGCCGCGGGCGCCTTGCGACGGGTCGGTCTTGGCAACGACGAGCACCACGCCGGCGAGCAGGCCGTTGGAGATGAAGGTTTTGGATCCGTTGATCCGGTAGCTGCCGTCGGCCTGGCGCTCGGCGCGCGTCCGGATGCCCTGCAGGTCGGAGCCGGCGCCGGGTTCGGTCATGGCAATGGCGCCGACGATCTCGCCGCGCGCCATGCGCGGCAGGAAACGGCGCTTCTGCTCATCGCTGCCGTGGTTCAGGAAGTAGTGGGCGACGATCGTGTGGACGGAGTTGTTGAGGCCGGTCAGCGAACGGCGCGACATCTCTTCGTAGATGACGGCCTCATGGCGAAAGTCGCCGCCACCCCCGCCCCACTTTTCCGGGATATCGACGCACAGCAGGCCGAGCGCGCCGGCGCGACGCCAGATCGCAAGGCCGACATCGCCGCGCTTGCGGGCCGCTTCGTCCTCGGGCGCGACCTCGTTCTCGATGAAGCGGATCACGGTGTCGCGGTAACGGTCGATGTCCTCGTCGGCCCAGGAAGGGCGAAATTCGATGGCCATGGTCATTCCTTCTACAGATCTATTCGTACCGCTACAGAGGTCGGCGGTCCAGCAGTCCGGCGGCCCGACGGTCAGCAGTCGGTAGTCCAGCACTTTGGCGGTTTGGCGTCCGTCACTGTATCGCCCGGCTCGCTTTCAGGCCGGCGATGGTGGCGGCCGACAGGTTCCAGTCGCGCAGCGCGTCTTCGCCACTCCGGCCACTCTGGCCGGGCGCCGTCGGCATGCCGGCCGGCGTCCGGCTGAAACGCGGTGCCGGTGCTGGCTGCACGACGCCGTCGATCGTGACGAAGGTGCCGCGGGCGATGTTATGAGGATGGCTCGGCGCTTCGTTCCAGTCGAGCACCGGGGCGACGCAGGCATCGCTGCCTTCGAGCAGCTGGCACCAGTCGTCGCGGCCGCGGCTGCGGAACAGCTCGGCGAGCCGCAGCTTGAGGGTGGGCCACGCGGCGGGGTCGTTCTGGGCGTCGAAGGCCGGGTCGTCGGCCAAGCCGCAGCGTTCGCGCAGGGCGGCGTAGAACTGCGGTTCGATCGCGCCGACCGACAGGTACTTGCCGTCGGCGCAGGCGTAGGTGTCGTAGAAGTGGGCGCCGCCGTCGAGCAGGTTGGCGCCGCGGTCGTTGCGCCAGACGCCGGCGGCCCTGAAGCCGTGGATCATGGTCGCGAGCAGCGCCGAGCCGTCGGTCATGGCGGCGTCGACCACCTGGCCCTGGCCGGAACGCCCGACCTCGTGCAGGGCGCACATGATGCCGAACGCGAGCAGCATGCCGCCGCCACCGAAATCGCCGACGAGGTTGAGCGGTGGCGGCGGCGGTGAGTCGGGCCGGCCGATGGCGGCCAGCACACCGGAGAGCGCGATGTAGTTGATGTCGTGCCCGACCGCATTGGCGAGCGGCCCGTTCTGCCCCCAGCCGGTCATGCGGCCGTAGACGAGCTTCGGGTTGCGGGCGAGGCAAGTCTCAGGGCCTAGGCCGAGGCGCTCCATCACGCCGGGCCGGAAACCTTCGATCAGGGCATCGGCACCGCTGACCAGATCGAGCACCGCGGCGACGGCGGCCGCCTGCCGCAGGTCGAGTGCCACCGCCGGCCTGCTTCGAGCCGTCAGATCGAAGCGGGGCGGGGCAATCGGCGCAGCACCGATCGGCGGCCGTTCGATGCGGATCACGTCCGCCCCGAGGTCGGCGAGCATCATGGCGCAGAACGGCGCCGGGCCGAGCCCCGCCATCTCGACCACCTTCAGGCCGGCGAGCGGGCCGGTCATCGCGCGTGCGCCGATGCCACCCGGCAGGCGGCGCGCAGGGTCAGCCTCAACCGAGCGCCTCGCCGACCGCCGGCAGCCGGTGTTCGCGGAACTGCTCGCGCAGCTTCGTCTTCAGCAGCTTGCCGGTCGCGGTGTGCGGCAGCTGGTCGACGAAGACGACGTCGTCCGGCAGCCACCACTTCGCGACCCGGCCTGAGAGGAAGTCGAGCAGCGCCTCGCGCGTCACCTCCTGCCCCGGCCGCTTGACGACGATCAGCAGCGGCCGCTCGACCCACTTCACATGGTCGACGCCGATGACCGCCGCCTCCGCCACCGCCGGGTGGTGGTTGGCCGCATCCTCCAGGTCGATCGACGAAATCCATTCGCCACCCGACTTGATGACGTCCTTGGCCCGGTCGACGAGCTGCACATAGCCGTCGGCGTCGATGGTCGCGATGTCGCCGGTCGGGAAGAAGCCGTCGGCGTCGAGCACCTCGCCGCCCTCGCCGCGGAAGTAGCCCTTGGCGATCCACGGGCCGCGCACGTGCAGGTGGCCGAAGGCCTTGCCGTCGTGCGGCAGCAGCGTGCCGTCGTGGCCGGTGATCCGCAGCTCGACGCCGTAGATGCCGCGGCCCTGCTTCATCTTGATGGTGGTGCGCTCCTCCCTCGGCAACGCCGCGTGCTTGGGCAGCAGCCGCCCCATCACGCCGAGCGGGCTGGTCTCAGTCATGCCCCAGCCCTGCATCCACTCGGTGTCGAAGTCGCGCTCCAGCCGGTCGATCATCGTCCGCGGTGTCGCCGAGCCGCCGCAGCAGAGGCCCTTGATGCCGAGGGCCCGGGTGTCGATCTCCGGGTGCGCGTCGAGATACTGGAACAACATCATCCAGACGGTCGGCACCCCCTGCGAGAAGTTGACCCGCTCGTCGCGCATCAGCTCGTACAGGCTCTGGCCGTCGAGGTGCGGCCCGGGCATCACCAGCTTGGCGCCGGCGGCAGCCGCGGCGTAGGGCATGCCCCAGGCGTTGGCATGGAACATCGGCACGATCAGCAAGGCGCACATCGACGAGCTGGCGCCGATCGTCTCGGCGGAGCAGGCGGCCATCGAATGCAGCACGCTCGAGCGGTGGCTGTAGAGCACGCCCTTCGGGTTGCCGGTGGTGCCGGAGGTGTAGCAGAGCGAGGAGGCGGTGCGCTCGTCGAACTCGGGCCAACGGTAGGTTTCGCTCTGGCCGCCGACCAGCTCCTCGAAGCAGAGCAGGTTCGGCACATCGATCGACGGCATGTGCGCCCGGTCGGTCATCGCGACGTAGGTGGTCACGCTCTTCAACCGCGGCGCGAGCCGCTCGACCAGCGGCGCGAAGCCGATGTCGAAGAACAGCACCTTGTCCTCGGCATGGTTGACGATGTAGTCGATCTGCTCGGGGAAGAGGCGCGGGTTGACGGTGTGCAGCACCGCGCCGGTGCCCGAGACGCCGTAGTAGAGCTCGAGATGGCGGTAGGTGTTCCAGGCGAGCGTCGCGACCCGGTCGCCGGGCTCGACACCGAGCTGCGCCATGGCGTTGGCGACCTGCTTGGCACGCCGCTGGGTTCGCGCCCAGTCGCTGCGGAAGATGCCGCCCTCGACCGTGCGGGTGACGAGCTCGGTCGCGCCGTGGAAGGTCGCGGCATGGTCGATCAAAGAGGAGATCAGCAGCGGCCGATCCTGCATCAGTCCGAGCATGGGAGTCTTTCGAATGAGAGCAGCGTCTTTCGAATCAGGGCCGTCCGCGGGTCAGAGCCGTCCGCGGCTCAGAGCCGTTCGACGATCGTCACATTGGCCATGCCGCCGCCCTCGCACATCGTCTGCAGGCCGAAGCGCTTGCCGCGTCGGTGCAGGGCGTTGACCAGCGTCGTCATCAACTTGGTGCCGGAGGCGCCGAGCGGGTGGCCGAGCGCGATCGCGCCGCCGTTGACGTTGAGTCGCGAAGGGTCGGCGCCGGTGGCCTGCAGCCAGGCGAGCGGCACCGAGGCGAAGGCTTCGTTGACTTCGAAGAGGTCGATGTCGTCGATCTTCATGCCGGCCTTCTTGAGCGCCGCGGCGGTCGCCGGCAGCGGCGCCTCCAGCATGATCACAGGGTCGTGGCCGATGACGCTCAGGTGGTGGATGCGCGCCAGCGGCTTGGCGCCGATCGCCTTCAAGCCGCGCTCGTTGACGACCATCACACCCGAGGCGCCGTCGCAGATCTGGCTGGCGTTGGCGGCCGAGACGGTGCCGCCCGGCTGCAGCAGCTTGACGCTGCCGATGCTCTCGAGCGTGGCCTCGAAGCGGATGCCTTCGTCGGCCTCGTGGCGCTCGCCCAGATCGCCACCTTCCGCGGTTCGGGCGTCGAGCGGCACGATCTCGTCGTGAAACCAGCCTTCACGGGTCGCGGCGATGGCCCGTTGATGGCTCTGCAGCGCGTAGGCGTCCAGATCGTCGCGGCTCAGACCGTATTTCTTCGAGATCATCTCGGCGCCGGTGAACTGGCTGAACTCGACGCCGGGATAGCGTGCCGCCATCTGCGGGCTGACGTAGAAGCCCAGGCCGTTCTTCTGAAACAGCACCGCCGGCGAGCCCATCGGCACCCGCGTCATGCTCTCGACCCCGGCAGCGATCGCCACGTCCATCGTGCCCGACATGACGGCCTGGGCAGCGAAGTGCAGCGCCTGCTGCGAGGAGCCGCACTGCCGGTCGACGGAGGTGGCCGGCACCGACTCGGGCAGGCGAGACGCCATCACCGCGTTGCGGGCGACGTTGTTCGACTGCTCGCCGGCCTGCATCACGCAGCCCATGATCACGTCCTCGACGAGCGCCGGGTCGGCGCCGCTGCGCTCGATCAGCGCATCGAGCACCTGGGCGGCGAGGTCGGCGGGATGCCAGCCGGAGAGGCGGCCGTTGCGGCGGCCTCCTGCCGTGCGGGCGGTGGCGACGATGTAGGCTTCGGGCATGGCGGAATCCTTCTTCACGCAGACGATGGGCGCATTGTGGATGGCCGCTCACGGCCGCGCCTCGTCGATAGCGCCGATTTTGTTTCGTCGGCGTGTGTGCTAGCCGGCTGATTCCGCGGCACGCCGGCTCGACACGTACGCGCGAACCTCCGCCAGAGGCCGCCGCGGGGCCTGCAACTCGCCCATGGCTCGAACTGCCTCCGGCCCGTATCGAAC
>CAXTDH010000027.1:0-14110 GCA_964242405.1 uncultured Rhizobacter sp.
ACCATGAAGGTCATGCCGACGAAGAAGATCATGATCGTTCCGTTGGCCGAGAAGACCGGGTTGTAGTGCTCGGGCGGCAGGTAGCCGAGCGCGCCGTTGATCGCCAGGGCTTGCTGCGAGCGCATCATCAGCGCGTCGGCGAAGCCGCGCAACAGCATCAGCAGCGCCAGGGCGCAGTACATGACGCCGACTCGCTTGTGGTCGACCGAGGTGATCCATTCACGCCACAGGTAGGGCCAGTGGCGGCCGACGGTGATCCAGACGAGCACCCCGGCGATCGCCAGCGCCATGGCGCCGGAGGCGAGCAGCGCCAGCGGCTCAGCCGTGGGGATGGCGGCCCAGGTCAGTTTGCCGAGCAGGCTCATCGACGATTGGCCGCGGAAGCGGGCATGGGGTGCATCGGCAGCGAATTCGGCATTGGCATTGGCATTGGCATCGAGGCCGACATCGGCGTCGACATCGGCATCGATGTCGGCAGTGTCATCGGCATCGGCATCGAGCCATGTCCGGGCGCCGTGCCCGAGGCTGCCGGGTCGGCCGACAGGCTCATCACCGAGTCGAAGAGGCCCGGCATCACCGCCCGGTAGTCGACGGGCCGCACGGCCGTGCTGGGCTTGGCGAGCTCGGCATAGGCCGTCGCGTCCAGGGCCGGGCCACGGCCGGCGCGCAGGTCCGCGAGCCAGGTCTGGAACTCGGCCGGCGGCCGGGCCACGACATCGAACAGCATGTCGCTGAAACCCTCGCCACTGATCTGCGCCGACATGCCGCGGTAGATCCCGGGCTGGTCGGCGCGCAGATTCAGCCGCGTCACCATGCCGGCCATCGAGTAGATCTGGCTACCGAGCTGCGGCACGAAGAAGCTGTTCATGACCGTGGCCGAGGTAAGCCGGAAAGCGATCGGCGTGCCGACCGGCACCACCAGCCGGTTGACGCTGGCGACGCCGAGATCGGGGTAGATGAACAGCCATTTCCAGTCCAGCGAGACGACGTCGACGTGCAGCGCCGGGGTGGCGGATTCGATCGGCCGCGGCGGATCGAGCTGATGCGTGCCGACCCAGACGACGCCGCTGAGCAGCAGGACGACCATTGCCGGCACCGCCCAGACCACCATCTCGAGCTGGCCCGAGTAGCTGAACTTCGGTCGGTAGGTCGCCCGTGCGTTCGAGGCCCGGAACCACCAGGCGAAGGCGAGCGTCGCACAGATGGTGGGGATCACGATCGCCAGCATGATCGCCAACGAGTCGATGAGCACCGTCTTCTCGGCGGCGGCGATCGGGCCATGCGGATCGAGGACGCCGTGTTGGCAGCCTGCGAGCGACGAAAGCGAGCAGAGCCCGGCTGCAACATGCCCGAGCCGACGAAGCGGCGACAACGTCATCGCCCGGCGCGTAGAAGGAACCCGCCGAACCGAGCAGCGCTTGCGTTGATGCTGGACATGGCCTGCTGTCGGTGTCGCACCGGATGAGAGCGGCGACAGACTGCGCCGGAGGAAGGGCTAGAAACACTGGATTACCCTGTACCCGCAAATTCCGGGCAATCAGTAGGCCCGTTGCCCCAGCGTAGGCCGTCTCCTACTTCTTCCGTCGTCAGGGCGTCGAGGTGGGTCGATCTCGCTCGCGACGGCCACGGCCACCCGCGGCCGGGGTTTATAACCGCGCCCATCCGGCATCCCTCGTCGACCGGATCTCCTCATGCCCCCTTGCCCACTCTCCCTTCCCCCGGTCGCACGCCGACTGCTGCGACTGCTCTGGTTGTTCGTGACCTTCGCCGTCTCGCCGGCGCTGTTCGCCGCCGACGATTCGCTGTCGCCCGACCCGGGGCAACAGCTGGAGCAGCTGCGTACCCGGGTCGACGCTGGCCAGAAAGCCCTGCAGAACAGTGCCAAGCTTGCCGATCCCGATCTGCAGGCACTGAGAGTCCGCGCACTCGCGGCGCAGGCCCGGGCACTCGACATGGCCGACAAGCTCGGCCCCGACCTGGACGCGATCGACGCCCAGATCGCCCAGCTCGGCACGCCGGCATCCGGCAGCGTCGAGGCGCCCGACGTCGCCAGCCGCCGGGCGCAGTTGAACAAGGCCCGGGCGGTGCTGGATGGCCAGATCAAGCTGGCGCGCCTGATCGGCGTCGAGGGCGAGCAGCTCGCGGTGCAGGTCTGGGCGCTGCGCCGCTCGGAGTTCCAGGCCCGGCTCGGCGAGCGTACCCATTCCATCCTCGCCAAACCGTTCTGGGCCGAATTGAGCGACGATCTGCCGCGAGACAGGCAACGTCTCGCCGCGCTGGGCCGGGAACTGGCCATCGGTGCCGCCAGCCGCCCGGCCTGGACCTGGCTGCTGACGCCCTTCGTGCTGGCCGCGCTGCTGGGCGCCGGCTGGTGGTTCCGGCGCCGGCTGCTGCAGTGGCTGGTCGAGCGCAGCCCGGATGGCCGGCTGCGCCGCTCGCTGCATGCCTTGCTGGTCATGACCGCCTGGACGCTCGGTTTCGGCCTGATCGCGACCGCGCTCTACACCGGCTTCGACGGCGGCGATGCCTTGTCGGCCGCCACCGGCGCGTTGCTCGAGCGGTTCTGCAGCATGCTCTGGTTCATCGGCTACGTCTACGGCCTGTGGGTGGCCCTGTTGTCGGTCAGCAAACCCTCCTGGCGGCTGCCGAACCTGCCCGACGCGGTGGCCATCAGCCTGCGCTGGCTGCCGCCGACCATCACCACGGTCATCCTGTCGGTGTGGCTCGCGGAGCGGCTGGTGGTGCTGGCCAATGCCAGCCTGGCGACGACCGTCGCGGTCAATTGCGTCGGGGCGCTGGCGATGAGCCTGACGCTCACCTTGTCGCTGATGGGCGCCGAGCGCACCTGGCGTCGTGAACTGGCCAAGGACGGTTCGCCGGCCCGACCCGTCTGGAGCACGATCGTCGCGGCGTTCAACTGGCTGGTGCTGATCGTCGCGGTCGCGAGCCTGTTGACCGGCTACGTCGCCTTCGGCAGCTTCGCGGTCAAGCAGGTCGTCTGGGGCAGCGTGGTCGTCGGTTCGATCTATGTCTTGACGGCCTTCGTCGACGACTTGTTGATGTCCTGGCTGGCGCCCGGTTTCGCGGCCCGGTCGGCGAGTGCCAGAGACGGCGGCGAAGCAGCCGCGGGGCAGTCGCCACGCCCGCAGCACCAGCCGCATCCGCCGCACCAGGCGCATCTGCCGCCCCGGACGTCCCAACAGGTCGGCGTGCTCGCCTCGGGCATCCTGCGCCTGGCCTTGCTGCTGCTCGGGGCGATGCTGCTGCTGATGCCGTTCGGCGAGGGCCCCGGCGAGCTGTTGCGCCAGACCGGTTCCTGGCATCCGAGCCTCGTCGTCGGGCAGTTCACGCTCGAGCCGCTCGCGGTGCTGCAGGCGCTGGGGGTGCTGCTCGCCGGGTTGGGCGTCGTCCGGCTGCTGCGCCGCTGGCTCGCCGACCGCTACCTGCCGTCGACCTCGCTCGATCCGAGCATGCGCACCTCGGCGACCTCGCTGTTCGGCTACGCCGGCGTCATCGTCGCGATCGCACTCGCCATGTCGGCGCTCGGCATCGGCCTGGAGCGCATCGCCTGGGTGGCGAGCGCGCTGTCGGTCGGCATCGGCTTCGGCTTGCAGGCGGTGGTGCAGAACTTCGTCTCCGGGCTGATCCTGCTGGCCGAGCGGCCGGTCAAGGTCGGCGACTGGGTGTCGCTCGGCGGCATCGAGGGCGACATCCGGCGCATCAACGTCCGGGCCACCGAGATCGAGATGGGCGACAAGTCGACGGTCATCGTGCCCAACTCGGAATTCATCACCAAGGTCGTGCGCAACGTGACGCTCGCCAACCCGATCGGCTTGGTGTCGCTCAAGCTGCCGCTCCCGGTCAGCAGCGACCCCGCCCAGGTGCGCGACCTGCTGCTCGCCGCCCTGGACGCCAACGAGCAGGTGCTCGAGGCGCCCGCGCCCTCGGTGCTGCTCGACGGCATCGACAACGGCGCGCTCGTCTTCAACGCCACCGCTTTCGTCGACTCGCCGCGCAACGCCTATGGTGTTCGCAGCGCCGTGCTGTTCGACATCCTGCAGCGCCTGCAGGCGGCCGGCATCGCCCTCGCCAAGCCGCCGACGATGGTCTTGCGGGACCAGGATCCGGCTGCCGCAGCGTCGCCGGCTGCCGTCCCTGGGGCTGCACTCACCGGCCCGTAACGCCGATGCAGCGTGACTCTGGCGGAAATCTGACCCCCTGATTCGAGGGATCGGCGCCGTCTTGACCGCCGGTCGTCGTTTTTGCTAGCGCATCGGCGCGGCCGCCTCCGTGCTTGCGAGCGCCTTCTGCCCCAACTCTTTCAATGACCACCGCAGGTCCTTGTTTCGTAACGGATTTCTCACAAGTTAGCTTTATTGTTATCCGTAAGTCATTGATTACATTGATTTTCACGCCCTTCTATCGTTGACCGTCCCGCTGCCATCCGCTAGAGTGGCGAAAAGTGCACTTTTGTGGGGGTTTGTGGCAGACATCGTTTTCCAGGGACCCGCGGCGCTGACGCTCGACAACAAGGGGCGCATCACGATGCCGTCCCGTCACCGGGACCTGCTGGCAGCGATGGACGTGAATGAGCTGACCATCACGAAACACCCGGACGGCGCGCTGTTGATTTTTCCGCGTCCTGCCTGGCTCCTGTTTCGCGACAAGGTCGCAGCGCTGCCGATGGATGCCAGCCGTTGGCGACGCGTTTTTCTCGGCAACGCGATGGATGTGGAAATCGACGCCTCCTCGCGAGTGCTGATCGCGCCGGAGCTTCGGGCCTCGGCGAAGCTGGAGCGGGATGTCATGTTGCTCGGTCTGGGAAGTCACTTCGAATTGTGGGATGCGCAGCTCTACCGCGAACACGAGGACCGAACCCTGCAGTCCGAGATGCCGGCGTCGTTGAACAGTTTCAGTTTCTAAGTTTTCCATCGCCGGTGTTGTAGACCTTTGATCGAGCTCGCGGCCGAGGTCGGTTCCCGGCCCTGCTGCAGTCCTGGCGTTTTGTTGCCCGTTACCTGGATTTTCGCCCGTCGTCCCCGTCTTGCCTGCTTCCCGCGTTCGCGTCCGCGCCGTTATCGCCCCAGTCCGTTCCGCCATGGTCACCGCTACTCCCGTTGCCACCGATCGGCAGCACACCACCGTCTTGTTGAACGAGGCGATCGACGCGCTCGTCACCACGACGCAAGGCGTCTACCTCGACGGCACCTACGGCCGCGGCGGCCACTCGCGGGCACTGCTCGCGCGCCTGGATGCCGGCGGCCGGTTGATCGCGATCGACCGTGACCCGGCGGCGGTCGAGGCCGCGACGACCGGCGCCGATCGCATCGACGACCCGCGCTTCTCGATTCATCACACCAGCTTCGCGCGGATGAGCGAGGCGCTCGCCGCTGCCGGCGTCGAGCGGCTGGACGGCCTGCTGCTCGACCTGGGCGTCTCGTCGCCGCAGATCGACGACCCTGCCCGGGGCTTCAGTTTTCGCTTCGACGGCCCTCTCGACATGCGGATGGACACCAGCCGCGGCGAAGGTGCCGCCGAGTTTCTCGCTCGCGCCGACGAGCGTCAGATTGCCGAGGTGATCCGCGACTATGGGGAAGAACGGTTTGCTCTACAGATTGCAAAGGCGCTTGTTGCTAGGCGCGAAAGCGGGCAGCCGGTTCGAACCACGACGGAGCTTTCCGAACTCGTGGCTCGTTCGGTCCGGACCCGCGAAGCGGGCCAGAACCCGGCCACACGCACCTTTCAGGCTCTTCGGATTTTCGTCAACGCCGAACTCGAAGAACTCGAGCAGGGGCTGAACGCGGCGCTCGACCTGCTCGCCCCGGGCGGGCGGCTGGTCGTCATCAGCTTTCACTCGCTCGAGGACCGGATCGTCAAGACCTTCATCGCTCGCGAGAGCCGGACGGAGCACGACCGCCGCGCGCCGTTCGCGCCCGAGCGGCCGCACCGGCTGCGCTCGCTCGGCCGGGTCAAACCCGACATCACCGAAACGCTGGCGAACCCACGCGCCCGCTCGGCCGTGATGCGGGTGGCCGAGCGCACCGACGTGGGAGTTGCCGCATGACGCGTGTCAATCTCATCTTGCTGATTGCGCTGATCTTCAGCAGCGTCTATCTGATCGGCATCGCCCATGAGTCGCGGCGCCTGTTCAGCGAGCTCGACCGGGCGCGCAACGAAGAGCGGTTGCTCGACAGTGAATTCGAGCGCCTGAAGTCCGAGAAACAGTCGCAGGCGACACCGCTCAAGGTCGAGAAGCGGGCACGCGACAAGCTGGCGATGCGCAATGCGACGCCGGCCGTCACGACCTACATCACGGTCGCCCGGCAGTCGTCGGCGACGCTGCCGGCGCTGGCGATGGAGTCGCATCGATGAGCTGGTCGAGTCGGCTTCGCAAGGGCCGGGCGGGTGGCGCCCGGTCGGCGGGTTCGAGCGTGCGCAGCGTCAGCTACTCGACCAGCCCGCTGCTCGCCTCGCGGACGCCGCCGTGGCGCTCCAAGGCGCTGGTGGCGATGGTCGGTGCGAGCTTTTGCCTGCTGCTCGGGCGAGCGGTCTACGTGCAGATCATCGGCACCGAATTCTTCCTGCGCCAGGGCGAGATCCGTTATGCCCATACCGTCGCCCTGCCGGCAAGCCGCGGCCGCATTCTCGACCGCAACGGCCTGCTGCTCGCCTCCAGCGTGCCGACGCCCTCGCTCTGGGCGATTCCGAAGGAACTGGCCGCCGATGGCGAGCGGCGCATCGAGCTGGCGCGGCTGCTGCAGATGTCGCCCGCCGAGCTGGAAGCGCGCCTGTCCGAGAACCAGAACTTCGTCTGGCTCAAGCGCCTGGCGGACGAGCAGGTCGCCAAGAAGGTGCTGGCGCTCAACCTGAAGGGCGTGCAGCAGCTGCGCGAATACAAGCGCCTCTATCCCGAGGGCGAAGCGGCGGCGCACGTCGTCGGCTTCACCGACATCGAGGACAAGGGCCAGGAGGGCATCGAGCTCGGGCGCCAAGGCGATTTGGCAGGCCGCAACGGTTCGCGCCGGGTCATCAAGGACCGGCTCGGCCGGGTCATCGACGACATCGGCGAAGGCGTGGCGCCGGTCGACGGCCAGGACGTGACGCTCTCGATCGACTCGAAGGTGCAGTTCCAGGCCTACCAGAAGATCCGCGATGCCGTGGTCGAGAACAAGGCCAAGGCAGGCAGCGTGGTGGTGCTGGATGCGCAGACCGGTGAGCTGCTGGCGCTCTCGAACTTCCCGAGCTATTCACCGGGTGACCGCAAGAACCTGACCGGCGGGCAGCTGCGCAACCGGGCGTTGACCGACACCTTCGAGCCCGGCTCGACGATGAAGCCCTTCGTCGTCGGCTGGGCACTCGAGACCGGCCGGGTGACGCCGCAGACCATCATCCCGACGGCGCCCGGCCGCTGGACGATGAACGGCGTGACCATCACCGACTCGCACGCCCACGGCGACTACACCGTGCAGCAGGTCATCCAGCATTCGAGCAACGTCGGTGCCGCCAAGATCGCCATGACCTTCAGCCAGAAGGAGATGTGGGAGCTGTACGCGAACGTCGGTTTCGGCCAGAAGCCGCAGATCGGCTTTCCGGGCGCGGTGACCGGGCGGCTGCGGCCCTACAACATCCCGAAGAAGCCGTGGCGGCCGATCGAGCAGGCGACGATGAGCTACGGCTACGGCCTCTCGGCCTCGCTGCTGCAGATCGCCCATGCCTACACCGTCTTCGCCCATGGCGGCGAGGTGATCCCGGTGACGCTCGTCAAGCACGGGCCGGAGACGCCACCGGTCGTCGGCCAGCGGGTGTACTCGCCGAAGACGATCGAGCAGGTGCTGGTGATGCTGCAGATGGCGGCGGGCCCGGGCGGCACGGGGCCGAAGGCGCAGACGATGGGCTACACCGTCGGCGGCAAGTCCGGCACCGCCTACAAGCAGGAAGGCAAGGGCTACGCGACCAAGAAGTACCGCTCCTGGTTCGTCGGCCTCTCGCCGATCAGGAACCCGCGGATCATCGTCGCGGTGATGGTCGACGAGCCGAGCAACGGCAAGTGGTTCGGCGGCGAAGTGGCCGCGCCGGTATTCAGCGAGGTGGTGCAGCAGACGCTGCGAACCATGGGCGTGCAGCCCGATCTCGATGTCAAGAGCCAGATCGTCACGCACGACGAACCGGCGGAACGGGAAAGCTTCTAGATGGCGCCGCTTCAGTTGGCGTCGGTCGATGCCGTGCTGGCCTGGCTGGTCGGCCGCGGCGTGCGGTCGCTCTGCGTCGACAGCCGGCAGGTGAGGGCGGGCGACGGCTTCATCGCCTGGCCGGGCCATGCCGTCGACGGCCGGCAGTTCGTGGGCGAGGCGCTGGCCGCGGGGGCTGCTGCTGCGCTGGTGGAGGCGGGCGGCGTCGAGATTTTTGCGTTCGCCGACGAGCGGGTGGCGGCGATCGCCGGCCTGAAGGAAGCGACCGGCGAGATCGCGAGCCGGCTGCTGGGTGAACCGAGCCGCAAGCTGCTTGTGATCGCCTGCACCGGCACGGATGGCAAGACGTCGATCGCCTGGTGGACGGCGCAGGCGCTGACGGCGCTGGGCCGGCGCTGCGGCGTCGTCGGCACGCTGGGTGTCGGCGAGCCGCCACTCGGCGACCGGCCCGCGGTGCTGACCGAGACCGGCTTGACGACGCCCGATCCGGTCGGCCTGCAGACGGCCTTTGCCCGCTTCGCCGACGCCGGCATGGTGGCGTGTGCGATCGAAGCGTCGTCGATCGGCCTGGCCGAGCACCGGCTCGCCGGCACCACGCTGGCGGTCGCGATCTTCAGCAACTTCACGCAGGATCATCTGGATTTCCACGGCTCGATGGCGTCGTACTGGCAGGCGAAGGCGCGGCTCTTTACCTGGCCGGGGCTGGCGGCCGCATCGATCAACGTCGACGATGCGCACGGCCGTCGGCTCGCGGACGAGCTGGCCGGGAAGCGGCCTGCCGACGCGCTGGTCGAGGAGCGGCCCGCGGGCGCGCTGGCCGAGGAGCGGCCCGCGGGCGCTGCAGGGGGCGTCGATCTCTGGACGTATTCGGTGCGGGGCAGGGCGCGGCTTTCGGCGGTGAACATCGCTTATCGCGACGGCGGTCTCTGCTTCGAAGTGGTGGAGGCCGGCGGTGATCGGGCGGCGGTGACGACCCAGATGATCGGTGGCTACAACGTCGCCAACCTGCTGGCGGTGCTGGGCGGCTTGCGGGCGCTCGGCCTTTCGCTCGCCGATGCTGCCGGCGCCTGCAGCGCCCTGACGCCGGTGCCCGGACGGATGCAGCGCGTGCCGGCCGGCGCTGACCAGCCGGTGGTCGTCGTCGACTATGCCCATACGCCGGACGCGCTCGAGCAGGCGTTGCGTGCCTTGCAGCCGTTCGCAGCCGAGCGTAACGGCGTGCTCTGGTGCGTGTTCGGCTGCGGCGGCAACCGGGATGCGGCGAAGCGGCCACTGATGGGCGCGGTGGCTACTCGCCTTGCGCAGCGGGTGGTGGTGACCAGCGACAACCCGCGCCACGAACCGCCCGAAGCGATCATCAATCAGGTGCTGGGCGGCGTTTGGGGTGGCGGTGGCGGCAGTGCTCAAGGCGCTGCGGCGCACCGTGGCCATATCAGCAAAGGCGGCGAAGCCAGCCAAGACAGTGAAGGCAGCGAAGGCAGCGACGGCACTGACGGCACTGACGGCCGGGGCGGCGGGAGCGGCAGCGCCGGTCGTGTCGTCGCCATCGAAGACCGCGCCGCCGCGATTGCCACCGCGATCCGGGAAGCCGACCGCCGCGACGTGATCCTGATCGCCGGCAAGGGCCACGAAACCTTCCAAGAAACCGCTGGCCGCAAGCGGCCCTTCGTCGACGCCGACGAAGCCCTTGCGGCGCTGGTCGAGCGGGCCGGAGCGACGGCATGACCATGACCACCGGCGCGGCAACCGCAATGCTGACGCTCGGCGAGGCGCATCGCCTGCTGCCCGGGTCGACGCTCTTCGGCAACCCGGCGACGCCACTGAGCCGCGTCCACACCGACACACGCACCCTGCGCCCGGGCGACCTGTTCGTCGCCCTGCGCGGCGAGCGTTTCGACGCGCATCACTTCCTCGCCCAGGCACGGGATGCGGGCGCCGCCGCAGTGCTGGCTGAACGGGGCCTGGCCGCATCCGGGCTCCCCGGTTTGCAGGTACCCGACACCCAGCAAGCGTTGACCGAACTGGCACGCGCCTGGCGGCAACGAGCAAACCTGCCGTTGATCAGTGTCACCGGCAGCAACGGCAAGACGACCGTCACCCAGATGATCGCGTCCATCCTGCAGGCCTGGCAGGGCGATGCCGCCTTCGCCACCGCCGGCAACCTGAACAACCACATCGGCGTGCCGCTGACGCTGCTGCGCCTTCGCGCCGGCGCCGGGAACGACGACGCCCATCGCATCGGCGTCGTCGAACTCGGCATGAACCACCCGGGCGAAATCGCGCAGCTGGCCGCGCTCGCGGCGCCGACGGTCGCGGTCGTGACCAATGCCCAGCGCGAGCACCTCGAATTCATGACGAGCGTGGCCGCGGTGGCGCAAGAGAACGGCGCCGCGATCGAAGCGCTCGCTGCCGACGGCGTCGCGGTTTTTCCGGCCGACGACGAGCACGCGTCGACCTGGGTGGCGCAGGCCGGCGCCCGTCGGACGCTGACCTTCGGTCTCGAACACCCGGCCGACGTGACCGGCAATGCCGTCTGGTCGGGCGACCACTGGGCCGTGCAGATGACGACACTCGCCGGCGCAGCCGACTTCTCACTTCGGGCACCCGGCCGGCACAACGTCCGCAATGCGCTCGCCGCAGCCGCTGGCGCGCTCGCCGCCGGTTGTCCGCTCGACGAGGTGGTCGCCGGGCTCGAAGCCTTCGTACCCGTCAAGGGCCGTTCGCAGATCCGGACGGTCGAACGGGCCGGCCGGCGCTTCACCCTGGTCGACGACAGCTACAACGCCAATCCCGATTCGGTCCGTGCCGCCATCGAGGTCCTGGCGACTCTTCGACCACCGCGCTGGCTGGTGCTCGGCGACATGGGCGAGGTGGGCGAGCAAGGCCCGCAGTTCCACCGCGAGGTCGGCGCGCATGCCAAGGCGCTCGGCATCGAGGCGCTCTGGACAGCGGGCAAGCTCGCCACCCATGCCGCCGACGCCTTTGCCGGCGCCCGCCATTTCGACGATGTCGTCAGCCTGATCACCGCGCTCGAATATGCGCCCGAGCACGCCTCGGTCGTCGTCAAGGGTTCGCGCTTCATGGCGATGGAGCGGGTGGTCGCGGCGCTGGTGAAAGACGAACGCATCGAGAAGAAACCGCAGCCGGGCAAGACGGCGGGCGAAATCTCGCCCCGACCGCATCCGGCGCCGCTCGAAGGTGGTGAGGGCGATGCGAATGCTGCTTAGCCTCGCCACCTGGCTGCAGACGCAGTCGCCCGAATTCGGCTTTTTTCGCGTCTTCCAGTACATCACCTTCCGGGCGGTGATGGCGGCGCTCACCTCGCTGATCATCGGCCTGGCCTTCGGCCCGTGGGTGATCGCGCGCCTGATCTCGCTCAAGATCGGCCAGCCGGTGCGGGCCTACGGCGTCGAGGCGCACCACTCCAAGAACGGCACGCCGACGATGGGCGGCGTGCTGATCCTGATCGGCATCGGCGTCTCGACCCTGCTCTGGTTCGACTGGAGCAACCGCTTCGTCTGGATCGTGATGCTGGTGACGCTCGGCTTCGGCGCCATCGGCTGGGTCGACGACTGGCGCAAGGTGGTGCAGAAGAACCCGGAGGGCATGGCCTCGGGCGAGAAGTACTTCTGGCAGTCGGTGATCGGGCTGGTCGCCGCGCTGTACCTCGCCTTCAGCGTCAGCGAGACCTCCAACCTGCGGGTGTTCGAACTCTTCCTGCGCTGGGTGCAGAGCGGCTTTTCGAACGACCTGCCGCCCAAGGCCGACCTGATGCTGCCGTTCTTCAAGACGATCAGCTACCCGCTGGGCGTGTTCGGCTTCATCGCCCTCAGCTACTTCGTGATCGTCGGCGCGAGCAATGCGGTCAACCTGACGGATGGTCTCGACGGCCTCGCGATCATGCCGGTGGTGATGGTGGCGGGCGCGCTCGGCGTCTTCGCTTATGTCACCGGCAGCTCGGTCTACAGCAAGTACCTGCTGTTCCCGTACATCCCCGGCTCGGGTGAGTTGATGATCTTCTGCTCGGCGATGGGCGGGGCGGGGCTGGCCTTTCTCTGGTTCAACACGCACCCGGCGCAGGTCTTCATGGGTGACGTGGGGGCGCTGGCGCTCGGCGGCGCGCTCGGCACGATCGCGGTCATCACCCGGCAGGAAATCGTGCTGGGGATCATGGGCGGCGTGTTCGTCGCCGAGGCGCTGTCGGTGATGCTGCAGGTCGGCTGGTTCAAGATCACCAAGCGGCGTTACGGCGCCGGGCGGCGCATCCTCAAGATGGCGCCGCTGCACCATCACTTCGAGAAATCCGGCTGGCGCGAGACGCAGGTCGTCGTGCGCTTCTGGATCATCACCATGCTGCTCTGCCTGGTCGGGCTCGCGAGCCTGAAGCTGCGGTGACCGTGATGCCGACGCACGATTCCTTACTCGCCGGCGCGCAGGTGCTGGTACTCGGGCTCGGCGAGTCCGGGCTGGCGATGGCGGCCTGGTGCGCCCGCATGGGAGCACGGGTGCGGGTCTGGGATTCGCGTGAGTTGCCACCGGGTGAGCAAGCCCTCCGGCGTGCGGTGCCGGACGCCACCTCAGTTCGCGGCCCGCTGACCGACGAAGCGTTCCACGGCGTGAAGCTGGTGCTGAAGAGCCCCGGCCTGTCGCCGCTCGACGAGCGCATCCGCGAGCCGTTGCAGCGCGTCGCCGCGGCCGGCATCCCGGTGCAGGGCGAACTCGACCTGTTCGTGGCGGCCCTGGCTGATCTGAAGGCATCGCAGGGCTATTCGCCGCGGGTGCTGGCGATCACCGGCACCAACGGCAAGACCACCACTGCGAGCATGGCGGCGCAGCTGGTCAGCCGCGCCGAAAGGCGGGTCGCCGTGGCTGGGAACATCGGCCCGACAATGCTGCAGACCTTGATGGATGCGCTCGGGCAGGCGCCGCAAAACCTTCCCGAGGTCTGGGTGCTCGAACTCTCGAGCTTCCAGCTCGACGGCGTGAACGGCTTCGAGCCGAGCGCCGCGGTGGTGCTGAACCTCACCGAAGACCACCTCGACTGGCACGGCTCGATGGCCGATTACGCCGCGGCCAAGCGGCGGATCTTCGGCCGGCAGGCGGTCATCGTGATGAACCGCGACGACCCGCTCGTCGAGGCGCTGGTCCCGGCAGCCGAGAAGCTGAAGTCGGTCAGGGGCCGCAAGCCCGTCGCAGCCCAGCGCACCGTCGTCCGTTTCGGCCTGGATGCGCCATGCCGCGCCGGCGACTACGGCGTCGTCGAAGAGAACGACATCGCCTGGTTGGTGCGGGCCCGCGAACTCGACGAGACCGCCCGGCGCGGCCATGGCGGCAAAGGCTCCGGCGTCGCGGAAGCGGAGGAGCTCCACATCCAGCGGCTGATGCCGGCCGATGCGCTGCTGGTGCGCGGCCGGCACAACGCCGCCAATGCCCTGGCGGCGCTGGCGCTTGGCGTCGCCATCGACTGCCCGCTGGCGCCGATGCTGCACGCTCTGCGCGAGTACCGCGGCGAGCCGCATCGGCTGCAACACGTGGCGACGGTCGCCGGCATCGACGCCTTCGACGACAGCAAGGGCACGAACGTCGGCGCGACCGTGGCCGCGCTGAACGGCCTGGGGGCCGACCGGGCGCCCGCCAAGCTCGCACTGCTGCTCGGCGGCGACGGCAAGGGGCAGGATTTCACGCCGCTGCTGGAGCCGGTGCGCCGCCACGCGCGCGCTGTCGGCCTGATCGGCCGCGACGCCGCGGTGATCGAGCAGGCGCTGCTCGCGAGCGGCGTACCGCTGCAGCGCCACGACTCGCTCGAGGCCGCCACCCGCTGGTGCTTCGGCCAGGCGCTGCCCGGCGACGCGGTGCTGCTGAGCCCGGCCTGCGCCAGCCTCGACATGTTCCGGAATTACGCGCATCGGGCGGAGGTGTTC
>CAXTDH010000028.1:0-13999 GCA_964242405.1 uncultured Rhizobacter sp.
GGATCAGGACATCGCGCAAGCCGCATAATCCGCGGCCTTCACGCCACGCTTACGATCGTCTCGGCATAGCCTCTGGAGCTCCTCGGCCTCGATTTGAGAAAGCGCGTCGAGCACCCGCGGGTCGAACAGGATCCTGAGCTGATCGAGTTCCAGGTGGAGCCGCCGTCCAGTCCGGATGCAGCTGTGCAGCTTGCGCCGCAGTTCGAACACGGGGTGATCGTCGCGTGGGGAGCTCATCTTGACCGTCGCTGATGCTCCTAGGTCGCGTTGCTCGCCCGCCCGGGCTCCGCTTCCTTTCCTCTCCCGTTGGTGATGATCGGCTCAGGCCGAGGCGCGCAGGCCTCCGGCCGGCCTGAACTCACCGAGCTTCTCCTCCCGCTCGATCAGTTCATCGATGTGGCTTGCGATCCGCTGCGCCACGAACTTCGCCACAGCCGGTCCCCAGCGCGGATCGACCCGATCGCTGCTATCGCCGAGCTCGGCCGCGAGCGCATCCGGCAGCGCGGCGACCAGTGTCTCAAGGAACGCCGCCATTCCCGACCGCGACCATTCGCTGGCAAGGTCGCGCCGGTCAAAGAGCGCGAGCGTGAGGGCGCCGCGTGCCGGCAGGCCGGCGGCCGTCAGCATGGACCCGGCTTCCTCGAGGCTGAGGTGCCGCGCGCCCTTGAGTGTGCGGCACACCTGATCCTTGGACAGGCCGACCTGGGCGGCGAGGTCGCGCTGGCTGATCCCGGCTTGGTCGACAAGGTCGCCGACTATGATGTGCAGCGGTGTCGAGGACAGGGCTGCCGGACTGCTCGTAAGTGCCACTACTCCATCTCCAAGGGTGTGAGTCGCGCGCAGGATAACAATCAGCGGGTCTGTAGGAAAACAAAACAGGAACATCCTAGCCGCGAGTAGAAGGCGCGGTGCTAGAGTCATGCTGTCTCGGCGACCGCTCCAACAATGAACGTGGCCCGAATCAGGAGAGAAGTCCGATTCGCTACGGCGTTCGCAGACGGCCGGATTGAGCGGGCGTTCCGACGCGACTTGGATCGCGATCGGCTAGGAAACTTCACAGGAGCGGCGCGATGCCCGTCGCGGATTCCGCGACCGCACGACCAATCTGTTCTCCTGATGTTCCTTTTCGTTGAGCGGCGCCCGGAGCCGGCGTGAAGGTGATTGTGCGGTCGGGATGCGGCCGCGGCGAACACCTTCTCGGAGACGCTCTCGATGCACAGCCTCAAGCTCCCGCTGACCCGTGCCGGCCTCGGCCGGGCCAGCGATTATCTCATCCCGGCGATCGGCCTCATGGCCGTGGCGAGCGCGGCCTATGCCGGCGCCGACACGACCTTCGGTCCGGCGCTCACCAAGTTCACTGACTTTCTGGAGGGCTCGGGCGGCAAGATCATCGCCGTGCTCAGCCTGGCCGGCGGCCTCATCGGCATGGCGTCCGGCCGGTTCACGCTGGCGCAGGTGGCGGTGCCCGTCGCCGTCGGCATCGGCGTCGGCACGGGCGTGCCGATCGTCACCTCCACCGTGACCGCGATCATCTGATCGCGGCGGCGAGGGCGGCGCAGCGCACATGACTGACAAGTACCTTGTCCCCCGGCGGCTCGACGATCCGGAGCTCATCGGCCTTTGGACCCTGGACGAATTCCTGGGGCTCGCGGTGCCGTTCGCCTGGGGCATCTTCTCCCAGCACATCCTGCTGGGTCTCGTGGGTGCCGGAGGAGCGTGGTTCGCGCTTCGCAAGGCCAAGGCTGGCCGGGCCAGTTCCTGGATCATCCACGCGGCCTACTGGTACCTGGGGGCAAGCTTCGTCAGGCTTCGCGCCACGCCGCCCTCCCACTGTCGCCGGCTTGCCGGCTGAGAGGAGGGGCGCCATGCTGTCCGATATCGCGCATCAGCGCAGCCAGTCGCTGCTTCGCCAGCGCAAGGTGCTCGTCGTCGCCGCCGCGGCGTCGTTCCTGGCCAATCTCGCGCTGCTGACTGCGCTCAGCAGCCCCGACCGTGAGGTCATCCTGCAGCCGGTCACGACGCGTCCGCTGGCGATCAGCTCGTCGGGCGTCTCGGCCGACTATCTCGAGCTGGTGACGCGCGACGTCGCGCTGATGCTGCTCAACCGCTCGCCGACCGGGCTCGACTATTGGATGGAGCAGATCCTGAAGGTGGCCGATCCGGCCTCATACGGGACGCTCAAGGCCGAGCTGGTCAAGATCGTCACCGAGCAGCGAGGCTCGGACCTCGCCCAGGCCTTCGTGATCACCGGCATGAGCGTCGATCCGAAGGGCTTGAGCTCCACTGTCGAAGGCGACCTCAAGACCTTCGTCGGCGGCCAGGTCATCGCCAGCGAGAAGAAGCGGTTCCGGTTCGGCTGGACCTACGTGGGCCTGCGCCTCTCGCTCTCGAGCTTCGCGCTCATCCAAAATCACAAGGAGGCGCTCCAATGATCGCCACGACACCCGCCTGCCTGCTCGGCGCAGGGGCGGTGACCTTCGCTGCCGGCACGTCCCGGCCACGGGACATCAGCCTAAAGCCGCTTGGGCTCGCGCTGATCGGTGCTGCCATCGCGCTTGCTGCGACGCCGGCCTGGGCCGACCAGTACCGGCAGGCTGCCGACAATGCGCAGGTCGACTGCGTCGTCTCGAACCATGAGCTGACGCGGATCAGCCTCGTCGGCGACGCCTTCGCCAGCGTCAGCAAGATCACGACCGGCTACCCGTACAACGACTTCACCGTCACCAACGAGCCGGTCCGGGGCGACATCTACCTGTCGGTACCCGAGGGTTTCGCGCCGGGGCGGCTGAGCTTCTTCGCCACCAGCCGCAAGGGCTATGTCTACAAGTTTGCCTGCAGCATTGGCGGCGTCGAGGCCGAGCAGATCTTCGTGTCCAACCCGGCGATCGCCGGCGAGCGGGCGCAGGCCTGGGAAGCCAAGTCCACCCCGCGCGATGCTGCGGTGCGCCTTGTCCAGGCCATGGCCGCGAACAGCGCGCCCGACGGCTACACGATGCGGCAGGTGGCGGCGGCGCCGACGCGGGTCGGCGATCTCACCGTCCGCCTTATCGCGGAGTTCCGGGGTGCCGCGCTCACCGGCAAGGTGCTGCGGATCGACAATCGCGGCGCCAAGCCGGTCACGATCGACCCGGCGCAGCTGACGCCCGCCGGCAGTCTCGCCGCCAGTGTTGCCGATCGCGAGCTGGCTCCGCATGCCGCCACGACGCTCTACGTCGTCCAGGACGGGAGTGCGGGCGCATGAGCGAGCTCGGCACCACACCGGCCGCGGTCGCCGGCCAGGAAAGCGTCACTGCGCTCGGCGCACTCAATGCGAAGACTCGCGCTCGCCAGCGCATGCTGCTGCTCGGCGGCGGCGGCTCAGCGGCGATGCTCGCGCTCTGGTTCGTGTTTGGCGGCACCGGCCACCACACGACCGCGGCCGACGCCCCGCAGAAAATCGAGACCGACGGCATCGTCAATCGCGACCTCAGCCAGAAGGAATTCGTCGCGATCTACGGCAATCGGCTGGATGCGCAGGCGCGCCAGCTGAAGGCGCTCGAGGAGAACCGCGCCGTCGCGCCCGAGGTCCAGGCCAAGCTCGACGCGCTCGCCGCCGAGAACCAGGCGATGAAGACCGACGGCACCAAGACGATCGATGCCCTGACGCAGGAGAACACCACGCTTCGCGGTGAGCTGACGCGCGCTCAGTCTCAGCCGGCACCGACGCCGGCCGCCGCGCCGATGCCTCTACGCGATCCGTCAATCCCGTCGGGCTCGCCGCTCGACCCGAACAACGGTGCCGGCCCGACGGGCGCTGCGCTGCCGGCCGCCGAGCGACAGGTGAAGACGGTCTCGTTCACCAGCGGCACCGGCGAAACCGGCGCCAAGGCCAAGACGGGCCTGAGGGCAGGGCGGCCGACGGCCCCCGCGATCGAGGTCGAGGACAGCCCCGATTATCTGCCGCCGAACAGCTATGCGCCGGCGCGGGTGATCGTCGGCGTCGATGCCTCCGCTGGGGTGGCCAGCCAGACCGATCCGCTGCCGGTCGTGCTGCGGATCACCGGCCCGGCGCGCTCGGTCGTCCAGGACGGCAAGCTGCTCACCACCCGCCTCCAGGGCTGCGTCGTCAACGGCGCGGCGCGCGGCGATCTTTCGGCCGAGAAGGTCTACGTCAAGCTCCAGAAGATGACCTGCGACCAGCCGGGCGGCCGGGTCGCGGTCAGCGAGGTCAAGGGCTTCATCAGCTTCGCCGGCAAGACCGGCGTGCGCGGCCGGGTCGTCAGCCGCGAAGGCAGCCTTGTCAGCCAGGCGCTGCTCGCCGGCATCGTCGGCGGCTTCGGACGCGGCTTCTCGGCCAATGCGAACAGCGTCTTTTCCGGCATCACCACCGGGGTCGACGGTAAGCGCCAGCAGCTCTCGGGTGGCGACATCGTTCAGGGCGGCCTCGGTCAAGGCGTCGCCGACGCTTCGGACACGGTGTCCAAGTATCTGATCGAGCGCGCCGAACAATATCAGCCAGTCGTGGAGATGCCAACCGGCATCGATGTCGAGATTGTCTTCCTCGACGGCGTCTATGTGAGGAACTCCCAATGAATTCTGCTGAAAATCGACTTGGCCGCGAGCTGGCCAGGATGCGCCGCATGGAGGGCATTCCCTTCTGGACCTTGCTGGCGTCTGCCTCGCTGACGCTCGGCATGGGCGCGGGCGTGGTCGCCAAGAGCGTCGAGGCCGCCCCGATTGCCTCGGTGCACGTCGACACGGGCTTGGTTCGCGAGGCGCTCAAGCTGCGCCTGCCCAAAACGCGGATCGGCCCGATCGACTGCAGCCGCTTCGGCGGGCTGTGCGAGGTCGTCGCCGGCACCACGCTCTTCTATGTCGACCAGACCGCGCGCTACCTGATGATCGGGCGGCTGTACGACATGGAGACGCGCAGCGACGTGACGGCCGCGCGGCTGCTCGAGCTCAATCCCGACCTGCTTGCCGCCGGAGCCGCCGGCAAGCGCGACAGCGTTGGGGACGAGCAACCGGCGACCACATCGCCTGCGGCCGCGAAGGTCGACCTCGGCCAGCTGCCCGCGAATGGTGCGATCCACTGGGGTCCGGCGAGCGGTCCTAAGCTGGTCGTGCTCAGCGATTTCCATTGCGGCTATTGCCGCAAGCTCTCGGCCGAGCTCGTGAAGATGGGCGCCCGAGTCGAGGAGCGGCCGATCTCGATCTTCGGCGCGGAAAGCCGCAAGCTTGCCGAGGCCGTGCTCTGCGCCGGCGACCAGCAGTCCGCGGTTCACGCCGCGTATGACGGACGGCCGGTCGTTCCCGATGCTAAGTGCGACACCTCTGGCCTCGACGCTAATGAGGCCTTCGCCAAGGCGCATGGCTTCGGCGGCACGCCGGTGATCATCCGTGAAGACGGCGCAGTGCTGCAGGGCTTTCACACCGCCGAGCAGCTCAAGGCCTTTGTCGCGGGAGGCCGGGCATGAGCCGCGCCGCCACGATCGCCCTGCTGCTCACGACCGTGCTCGGCGCGAGCGGCTGCACCACGCTGGGCGGCACGGTGAAGGGCGACTTCACCTGCCGGGCGCCGGCCGGGACCTGTGCCCCCATGACCAAGATCGACGCTGCCGCGATCGGCAGCGTCGACGAGGAGGGCGCGTCGGCACCTACGGTCGGCCCGCGGCGGCAGGGCGCGAGCGGGAAGGGCGGCAGCGTCGCCGTCCGTACCGGCGAGCGCATGCTGACCATCCTCCTGCCGGCGCATGTCGACGAAGCTGGCGTGCTGCACGATGCCGCGACGGTCCACGCCGTCGTCGAGCAGCCCGCCTGGACCTTTGCCTCGGTCGGCGAGCCGACTTCCCTTTCCGAGTTCTCGCGCAGTCCCGCCCCTTCCTCCCTGCGCGAGGCGGTCGCTGGTGCTTCGGCACCGGCGATCGAGGGGCTTGAGTCTCCTCCCGCTCAAGCCCCTCAACCGTTCAGCGCGACCGCTTCGGCGGCGCGCATCCCTGATCCCGCGGCGCCCAGCGCCGCGGCGATTGCCGCCGCTCACGCCGGCCACCGCATCGGCACCAAGCCGCCAGCCGCCTTGCCTGCGCCTGCGGCAAAGCGCCCGATGTCCCCTGCGTCGGCGCTGCCGGCCGGCAAGGTCGTCCTGCCGCAGGGCGACCCGGCGGCGGCACGAGCGAGGCTAAACGCGCTCGCAGCGCCGACCATTTCGCGCCTCGGCCCCAAGCCGGGAGCGGTGAGCCCGATCACGCCGGAAGCGGAGGACAGCCCATTCAGCGCCCCCGTTGGCCAGGAGCAGCCGCGATGAGCCTATCTTTCAAGACGCTCACGGGCACGCTGCTCAAGGGCCTGTTCGGCGATGCCGAGGAGAGCGAGGGTGATCGCCCGGTGCTCGGCCTCGACATGCTGTCGAGCTTCCTGCCGTACCGCGTCTACGAGCCGCAGACCCGGCTCTACCTCAACGCACGCTCGACCGGATTCATCCTCAACGTGGCGCCGCTGGTCGGCGCGGACGAGCGGGTCGGCGACCTTCTCGGCCAGTTCCTGTCGGAGGGGCTGCCCGCGGGTGCCTGCGTCCAGATCGTTCACTGGGCAAGTCCAAGGATCAGCCGCAACATCGCACCCTGGTTCGCGCCCCGCTATGCCCGTGGCGGCGTCTACGAGCAGATCGCGCGAGCGCGCACCCAGTGCCTTTATGATCTCGTCTGGACCAGCGGGTCGGGCGGCGCGCCCTTCCATGCGCGCCATCACCAGCTGCTTGTCTCAGTTGGCGTGCCCGCCAGCAGCGGCACTACCAAGGACGAGCTCATCGCGGTCCGCGAGAGTCTGGTCGGCGTGCTGCGCTCGCTGGACGTGCCCGCGCTCGATGTCGGCCCGGTCGAACTGATCGCCTTCGTCGACGACCTGACCTCGCCGACCACCGCGAGCGGCGACGACGCCATCGACTATAATCCGCTCGACGCAATCGCCGACCAGGCGATCCGGCGCGACATCGAGCTCACGGTCGAGGAGAGCCGGATGCTGCTCCGGACCGAGCGCTTCCGGGCGACCGGCGCCAGCGACGGTGAGGCGCCCGAGATCGGCGAGATCTACCCCGATCGCTTTGATGTGCGCCACTTCGGCGTGCGCAATATGCCGGTGCGCTGGACGCCGTGGGAGACCGCGCGGCTGATCGGCGACCTGTTCACCGACAAGCTCCGTTATCCGTGCCCGGCGGCCACGATCCTCTGCCTCGTCTATCCCGACCAGGAGGCGGCCTCGACGCGCGCGGGCATGAAGTTCCTGCGCACGACCAGCCTCTCGGAGGGCAAGTCCGCCCGCTACGTGCCCAAGCTGCGCGAGCAGGCGGCGGAGTGGCGTGAGGTCCAGGCACAGCTGCAGGAGGGCCGCCGGCTGGTCCGCGCCTTCTACGGCGTAACCACCTTCTCGCCGGCGGGCGACGGCGACCGCAACGAGCGGATGGTCAAGTCGCTCTACAAGTCGGCCGGCTGGGACTTGGCCGACGAGCGCTTCCTCCAGGTCCAGGGTCTGCTCGCAGCGATGCCGCTGACGCTCGCCGATGGGCTCGCCGCGGATCTCGAGCGCTGCCGGCGCATGCGGACGATGCTCTCGACCACGGCTGCCAACATTGCGCCGGTGCAGGGGGAGTATCTTGGCGGCGCGGTGCCGCACCTCCTGTTCTTGGGGAGACGCGGGCAACCGTTCTTCTGGTCGCCGTTTGAGAATGGCGCCGGCAACCACAATGTCGCGATCCTCGGCAAGTCGGGCTCGGGCAAGTCGGTGCTGCTCCAGGAGATGTGCGCGAGCCTGTGCGGGGCGGGCGCCAAGGTCGTCGTCATCGACGACGGCCGCTCCTTCATGAACAGCTGCCGGCTCCAGGGCGGACGTTTCATCGAGTTCACGCTCGCCTCCGGCTTCTGCCTCAACCCCTTTTCGATGATTGATGCCGAGCGGGTCGCCGAGGATGAGGATTACCGGCTCGATTGCATGGCGATGCTGAAGGCCATCGTCGGCCAGATGGCACGCTTCATCGACCGGCTGACCGACACCGAGCGCGGCCTGATCGACCAGGCGGTCAACCGCGTGTGGGAAGAGCAGGGCAGGGCGGGTTCGGTCGAGGCGGTCGCGCTTGCGCTCGAGGCGACCGGCAATGCCGACGCCGCCAACCTCGCCATCGCCATGGGCCCGTTCCGCGCCGGCGGCACTTATGGCGGGTTCTTCAACGGCGAGGCGACGCTGCGCCTCGAGGCCGACTTCACCGTTTTCGAGATGTCGGACCTCGCCACCCGCGAGGAGCTGCGCTCGGTCGTGCTGACCGCGATCATGTTCATGACCGGCCAGGCCATGACCCGCTCACCGCGGTCGGTGAAGAAGCTTCTCCTCATCGATGAGGCCTGGGCGATGCTCAAGGGCGGGTCGATGTCCGACTTCGTCGAGACCTATGCCCGCACCGCACGCAAATATGGCGGCGCGCTCTGCACCGCGACCCAGTCGTTCAACGACTTCTACAAGTCGGACGGCGCGACCGCGGCGCTCGAGAACTCGGACTGGATGCTGGTGCTCCAGCAGAAGCCGGAGACGATCGCCGATCTTCGCAAGTCCGCGCGGCTCGACATGGACGACCGCACCGAAGGACTGATCCGATCGCTCAAGCGTTCCGGCAGCGAATATTCGGAGGTCTTCATCCGCGGCCCCGAATGCCAGGCGATTGGCCGGCTCGTGCTCGATCCCTTCTCCGCCACCGTCTTCTCCTCCTCGCCCGACACCTATGCCGCGATCGAGCGGCGCCTCGCCCGCGGGCAGACGATCGCTGAGGCGATCGAGGCGGTGTCGCGGGGCGAGGCCGAACTTCTCTAGCCGGAGCCGCATCATGGCTGATCGCTTTCCGAACCTTCGCCCGCGGCTCGCCCACGCTGGCCGCATTCTCGCCGACGCCTGCCACGTTACCCTGAGCGTCATCGTCTGGCTCGCCGGCACGGTGCTGGCGGCGCTGGGTGCGGTATTTGCCTTCGTCATCGTCGCCGCGGACGGTCGTCCGTTGCGCTTCTTCGCGCACCTCCAGAACCTGTCGACGCACTACCTCTTCGCTAATCCGGCGGCGCGGAATCACTTCGACGGCCAGGCGCTGCTGCTCTTCCTCGGTGTCGTCGGTCTGTTCCTGATCGCCCGGCTGCCCGGCTTCGCCACACGCCTGCGCCGCGAGCTGGCGCGTGGAGGTGGGCATGGCTGAGTCTACTGCAATCAGCTCCCGCACCGTTGCGGGCTGGCCGGTTACGCGGGTGCTGCTCGGGATTGTCCTGATCGCGGCGCTGATCTGGACCGCTTGGGCGACCCGCGCGCTCCTCGAGCTCCAGCATCGCCGCATCGTGTCGGTGAGCCTGTCGCGGCTCGTCGGGGATTTCGTCGCCGCGGAAGCGCGCAATGGCGGTACGCCCGAGCAGTCGGCGCGGCGGACCGCGACCTATCTCGCCGCGATCAACAAGGCGGTCGCCGACATGGGGGCAGGCGGCACGACCGTGCTCGTCTCCGAGGCGACGCTCGGCCGCTCGGTCGAGGATCGGACCGACGATGTGCGCGCCCGCGTGACCAAGGCTGTGGAGGCCGACCATGGGGCACGCTGACGCCGATCCGCGTTTCTGGTCGCCGGCCCGGGCGCGCCGCTGGGCGACGCTCGCCCTGCTGGCCGTAGGCGGCACCGCCTATGCCGCGCTTGCGGAGTGGAGCGACGGTCACATCTTCCTGGTCAACCAGAGCACGAGCCTCCCCAACTGGGCGTTTCTCGTTGAGCGGCACCGGATGCCCGGCCGCGGCGAGCACGTCTTCTTCGATCCGCCAGCAAGCCCGCTCCTGGAACGGCACTTCGGACGCGATCACCAGCCGTTCGGCAAGATCGTCTATGGCGTTGCCGGCGACGAGGTGACCCGGCGTGGGCGGCTGTTCCTCGTCAACGGTCGCGCAGTCGCGCTCGCCAAGCCGAGGACGCTCCGCGGCGAACCGCTCGACCTTGGCCCGACCGGCACCATTCCGCGCGGCTGCTACTTCGTCGCGACGCCCAACAAGGACAGCTTCGACAGCCGCTATGCCCTGATCGGCTGGGTCTGCCGCCGCCAGGTCATCGGCACCGGGGAGGCGATTCTGTGAGCCGGCGCTTCCACCTGATCCCGCTTGTCGCCTGCCTCGCGGCGGCCGCGCCGGCGCTCGGCCGCGACTATGGCCAGCAGGGCGCGCTGTTCCCGGTGGTCGAGGCCGACCTGCTATCGGTCATCCAGAAGCGGCTGACTGCGATGCAGGCGTCAGGCGAGATCGACCGCGCCAACCGCCAGCTCGCGGAGCGAACCACGGCCCAAGTCCGCCGGCCGGTGCCGGTGCCGGGCATCGGCCATGCCGCCGAGGAGCGGCGCTGGACGTTCGATCCGACGATTACCGTCAACACGGATCTGCGCGACGCGCGCGGCCGCGTCGTCGTCGCGGCAGGTACCCGCGTGAATCCGCTCGATACGGTGCCGCTCCGCCAGCGGCTCGTCTTCCTCGACGGCGACGATGACGGCCAGGTTGCCTGGGCGATGGGCGCCACGACCGCGCTCAACGCCAAGCTGATCCTGGTGTCGGGCTCGCCGTTCGCCTTGATGAAGGCCGAGCAGCGGCGCTTCTACTTCGACCAGAAGGGCACGCTCACCCGCCACTTCGGCATCCGCGCCGTGCCGGCCGTGGTCGAGCAGCAGGGCCGCACGCTCGCCGTCCGGGAGTTGGTGCTCAGGGGAACAAAAGGAGATCACAAGTGACCGCGATTAGCAATCGCGAATGGTTCGCCGCGTCGCGCGAGCGAAACGCGACGGCACGTCGCCGCCTGCGTTTCGCTCTGGCCGCGCTCCTGGCGCTGCTTGCGATAGTGGGACTTGCGCTCGCGTCTCCGGCGCGGGCGGAGGGCACGCCCGGCAAGTGCACCGGCCGCTTCGTCAACCCGATCACCGACGTGTGCTGGAGCTGCCTGTTCCCGATGTCGGTGGGCGGACTCAACATCTGGCCATCGCTCGCCGGTCGTCCCGATACCGACAATCCGACGCTGCCGGTCTGCGCCTGCGGCTTGCGGGTCGGGATCGCGATGGGCTTCTGGGAGCCGGTCCGGCTCGCCGATGTCAGCACGAAGCCGTGGTGCTTCGTAAACCTAGGCGGGCTCAAGCTCGATCCCGGCTTCGACATCGGTTTCAAGACGATCGCCGGGCCGAGCGCGGTCGGCGGCAAGGCGCAGAACACCAGCGGGTGGCACGTCCATTGGTACGCCTATCCGCTCATCTACTGGATGAACATCGTGGCAGACTTCCTCTGCCTCGAGACCGGCGGAATCGACATCCTCTACATCACCGAGGTCGATCCGCTCTGGCAGGATTCCGAGCTTACCGCGATCATCAACCCTGAGGCAGTGCTGTTCGCCAACCCGCTGGCGCTCGCGGCCTGTGCGGCTGACTGCGTCGCTGCGACGGCCAAGCTGCCGACCGATCCCCTGTTCTGGTGCGCGGGCTGCCAGGGTACGATGTACCCGCTCAACGGCAACGTTGCCGCCTCGATCGGCCATGTGCAGGCTTCGCGGCTCGCGCTCGCCCGCTTCGCCTACAGGCTTCACCGCGAGCTCGTCGCCTGGGGCACGATGGGCAGCAAGGGCCTGTGCGGCAGCTACCTCATGCCGGTGATGCGGAAGCAGCAATATCGCTTCCAGGCCACCAACCCCAATCCCCAGACCGGCGGGCGCTACGCCTGCGCGCCGATTGGCGCGTCGACCACCTTCATGTCGGCCGGCCAGGTCTATCCCGCGATCGGAGAAGATATGGGCTATCTCGTCTGGCGCAAACGCAACTGCTGCGTGCTGTGATGCGGCGTCACCTCCTCATCGCCGGCACCGCCGCCTTCACCGGCTTGCTGCTCGGCCTTGCCGCCGCCTCGGGCGCCCAGACCGTCGACGGCCTCGATCTCGCCAAGGTGCGGGCGCGGGCCAAGCTGTCGCCGCAGGAAGCCGAAGCGCTCACCAACGTCGTCGCCCGGCGCGGCGAGGCGCTACGCCGGGAAGCCGCCGACAATGCGGCCTCGGCCCGCGCTGCCGCCGCCCGCTACGCCTCGACCAAGACCAGCGGCGATGCGGCCGCGACCTTCGACTTCGACGGGATGGTCGCCGCTTCGGGCAAGCAGATGGCACCGGAGGACGCGCCGCGGCTGGTCGCGTTCGCCAGCCTGTCGATGCCCTCGGCCTCGCTCAAGGCGATGATCGCGGACGTCGCACACGCAGGGGGCGTGGTCGTGTTCCGCGGCTTGCCCGGCAACTCAGCCAAGACCTTTACGACTGCGCTCGCCAAGGTGCTGCCGCAAGGTGAGGTCAAAGCCGCGGTGGGCATCGATCCGCGGCTGTTCCGCGCCTTCGGCGTCGAGGCAGTACCCGCCTACGTCGTGACCGCCACCGACATCGACCTGTGTGACGGGTTCGACTGCCGGACGACGCTGCCGCCGCACGATCGCATGGACGGCAATGTCACGCTCGCACACGCGCTCGACTCCTTCGCGCGCGGCGATGGTCCCGGCGCTCGCGTTGCGGCGGTCTATCGTGCGCGGCTGGGAGAGGCGCAGTGAGCCCGGCCCGTACCAGCCTGGGGCTCGCGCTCGCCCTGTTCGCCGCCGGGCTCGGCGCAGGGGGCGCGCTCGGCCAGAGCCAGACCGACACCGCACGCAAGGATGGCAAGGCGTTCGGCACCGATGCGCTCGGCAAGGCGCAGGACGCGGCCAAGACGGCGCCCACCGCCGATCGCGTGCCGGGCTTTGCCGGCGTGCCCTCCCAATCCGCGCTGTTCGACGATCCCGACGCGATTGCCGCCCAGGCGGCTTCCGCTGCGTCGAGCAACGATGGCTATGCCACCGTCCGCTCCTCGCTTGATCGCCGGCCGCGCATCGCGGTCGAGGACGTCGAGGCGACGATCGCGCGCGGACGTGCCATCTCCGACGATCCCGGAACCTATGTGAGCGGCATGAGCGTGGGCGGTGGCCAGGGTAGCTGCCGCGAGCTGCCGCCCTCCACCGGTGCCAACGGCACCTATGAAGCCACCTGCAACGACGGGGTCGCGCTGGAACAGCGGGCGGCGCGCTGCACGATCTCGCTGGTCGTTTCTGTGACCAAGAAGACCGGCTATCGCTACTGGTGCAGCGACTTCAACGCCGGCTTCAACCGCGTCGACGACTGCAGCCTTTTCGAGCAGGCCTCGTGCCAGCACACCGGTTCGCACGAAGGCCGCTGCCTGCAGGGCTACAGCAAGGCGCCCTACCAATTTTGCACCGAGCCCGGTGAGCCGGTCGAGGAACTGCTCTGCGACGCGCCCGTCTCCGGCGCCACCCTTCGCGGCACCGAGACCCAGAGCAGCGTCGTCGAGCGTCGCGACGAGGGCGCCTGCGCGAGCCTCGCCGGCGACAGCAGGTGCACGAGCACAGCGGAGACCTGCACGTCGAGCGATCCGGTGACCCGGGTGATCGATGGCGTGTCGGTGACCAAGCCGTGCTGGGCGTGGCAGCGAACCTACGACTGCCACAAGGCCGTGCCAGCGCAGAACTGCGACGCGTTGGAGGCTAACAAGGACTGCCGGTTCGAGCGCGAGGAGTGCCTGACCGACGAGGTGCCGTGCCCGACCCGCGAGCGGATCTACAGCTGCACGGTCCCGGACGGGCCGGCACCAGCCAAGCAATATGTCTGCGACGGCGACATCTACTGCGTTAACGGCGAGTGCGAGACAATCGATCGCCAGCCCAATGACGAGTTCAAGGATGCGGCGGTGGCGCTCAACGCCGCTGCCCAAGCTGGCAAGGAGTTCGATCCCGCCAAGCTGACGCTGTTCAAGGGCGAGCGCGATACCTGCCACTCCAAGGTGTTCGGGATCCTCAACTGCTGCGCGGGCAAGGCCTTCCCGCTGATCCCTTATTCGTAGCTGCTGGTGACGCTGGGCTGCGATCGCGAGGAGGTCCTGCTCCACCAGCGCGACGCACTGCTTGTACA
>CAXTDH010000029.1:0-13578 GCA_964242405.1 uncultured Rhizobacter sp.
AGACGCCGCAAGGCCTTGCGGGCCAAGCCAAGCTGATGGAGCGCTACGGCGCCACCTGCTGCTACGTCGTCGATTCAGGCGGCGCGCTCAGCATGAACGATGTACGCGACCGCTTCCGCGCTTTCAAGGATGTGCTCGATCCGGAGACGCAGACCGGCATGCACGCCCATCACAACCTGAGCCTGGGCGTCGCCAACTCGATCGTCGCCGTGGAAGAAGGCTGCGACCGGGTCGACGCGAGCCTGGCCGGCATGGGCGCGGGCGCGGGCAATGCGCCGCTGGAGGTCTTCATCGCCGCGGCCGAGCGCATGGGCTGGGCACATGGCTGCGATCTCTATCGGCTTATGGACGCGGCCGACGACATCGTCCGGCCGCTGCAGGACCGCCCGGTGCGGGTCGACCGCGAGACGTTGGCGCTCGGGTTTGCGGGCGTCTACTCGAGCTTCCTGCGCCATGCCGAAGTGGCGGCGGAGAAGTACGGCCTGAAGACGGTCGACATCCTGGTCGAACTCGGTCGGCGCCGGATGGTGGGCGGCCAGGAGGACATGATCGTCGACGTGGCGCTCGATCTGCTCAAACGCCAACCGCTTGCCGCCTGAAGGCCGGCGGCAGACGAGGAGCTGCCGCCCCGCCCGCGCGGCCCGCCGGGCGTCATCATGTGGGATCTCAGTCACGTGCACGCCAGCTCGCCGAAGACAAGGTGATGCTGGAGAGGCAGCAGCAGATCTGGCGCACGACCAGCGCACGGCAGAAGATGTACGGCAGCACGGCAGACGTCGGCCTGCACCGGATTCGTCGCGTGATCCAGCGCTTGCTCGAAGCGGAAGCCGCAGCTTCGATGATGGTGGTCGAGGACAGGCCAACAGTCGCACCGCCGGTCGTCCTGTCCGGCCCGAAGCCGATCGCCACGCCTGCCTGACAACACCCGGTTCATGCAGTGCACCGTCGGACCATCGACGAGCAACCGCCCGACTGCTCGCTGACCATCTCCACCCGGACGGCTCGAATCGAGGTGTCGTTCGACAAGACCACTACGGAGACCGACATGGCAGCAAAAGCACGATCGAAGGTGAGCAGGCGTGGAAGGGGTTGCTTCGGCGCCCTGTTGATCTGCCCATGCGTGGGCTGGGCATTCGACATCCCGACCGATGTTCCGGATCTGAACCTGAAGTGGGACAACACCGTCAAGTACTCCGGGGCCTACAGACTCCATGACCCGTCGGCGAAGCTCACCTCGCCCGCGGAAAACACCAGCAACCCGAATCAGGACGACGGTGACCGCAACTTCAATCGCGGCGTCATCTCCAATCGGATCGACCTGTTGTCTGAATTCGATGCGACCTATCGGAACTATGGCCTGCGCCTGACCGGGGCCGCCTGGTACGACTCGGTCTACAACACCCACAACGACAATCCCGGCTTTGCCGGCGGCGCCTATCCGAACCAAACGTCGACGCCCGCGAATCAGTTCACCTCGCGCACCCGGCAGATTCATGGGCGCAATGTCGAATTGCTCGACGCCTTCGTCTTCGGCAGCTTCGATACCGGCAAGGAAGGCCGCGTCTCGTTGCGCCTCGGCCAGCAGGGGATGGTCTGGGGCGAGACCTTCTTCTTCGGCACGAACGGCATTGCCGGCGGAATGATGCCGGTGGATGTCGTCAAGCTGGTGTCGGTGCCCAACACCCCATTCAAGGAAGCGATCCGGCCGGTGCCGATGCTGTCGGCGCAGTGGCAGCCCGTGGCCGGCACGACGATCGGAGCCTACTACCAGCTCCGCTGGGCGAAGAGCCGCATCCCGACGGTCGGCAGCTACTTCTCTTTCAGCGACGTCGTCCCGGACGGTTCCGAACAGCTGCTGAACGTCGGTCCCGGCTCGCCCTTCGTCGCCAACGCACCCCGGCTCCAGGATGCGGAACCGCGCAATTCCGGTCAGGGCGGCCTGCAATTGCGCACCCGCGCCGGGGCCTTCGACCTGGGCGCCTACCTGATCCGCTTCCATGACAAGGCGCCGCAGCCCGTGATCGACATCGGCGCGGCGGGCGTCGCCTATGTGCCTGGCCCGGGGTGCCCGATCCCTGGCTCCTTCTCGACCGGCCCGGCGAGCTGTGCAATGCCAGGTCCGGTCGGCTACCGGCTGGTCTACGGCGAAGACATCACCTCCTTCGGCGTCAGCGCCAGCCGAACCTTCGGCGACATCAACATCGCCGCCGAGGCTTCGACGCGATGGAACCAGCCGCTCACGAGCGGCCTGTCGAGCGACACCTCCGCATTGACCGGAGGCGCCCGCACCGACAACAAGGACAACCCCGGCTATGCGGTCGGCGAGACGGCGCACGTCAACGTCTCGGCCATCTGGTCGATCGATCCGAACCCGCTGTTTCGCGAAGGCAGCATCGTCGCCGAGATCGCCTGGAACCGCCTGCTCAGCGTACGCCGCAACCCGCAGCTGCTCGACCCGTCGTCGAGCCGTGACGCGATGGCCGTGCGGGCCCTGTTTCAGCCGACCTATCGACAGGTCACGCCCGGCCTCGACCTGTCGCCGGTGGTCGGCATCGGCTGGGCGCCCAAGGGCTCGCGTTCATCGATCACCACGACGACGACGCCGCAGAACGGCAACGGCGACCTCACCCTCGGCGTCGACGCGACGTGGCAGGATGCATGGCGCGCCAGCCTCGCCTTCACTCACTACCTCGGCAGCAGCGGCGGCTTTCTGCAACCGGCCGGCGGCGCCAATTCAACGCTCGCCTACCGCCAGGTCTACGGCGATCGCGACTTCGTGGCCTTGTCGCTCAGACGCTCGTTCTGACGGCGCAACGGACGAACCCAGCTCGATGGCCATGGAAGGTGCTCGCACATGACGACGACGACTCGAATCGACAGTTTCTCGGGGCGCCTGGCGCTGCTGTTTTGCCATTGCGCCGGCATGGTGGACCTCATCGCGATGCCGGTCTGGATGGAAATCCTGATCACCCGCTACGGGCTCGGCCCTCAGCGAGCCGGTGCGCTGGTGTCGATCTTCCTGCTGGCGGCGGTCGTCACCAGCAGCGTGCTGGCGTCGCGCTTCATGCGCCGGCGACCGAAACCGATCGCGGTGGCCGGCTTCGCGATCGCCGCAGCGGTCTTCGCCGCGAGCGCGACCACGGCCGACTTCGGCCTGCTGTGCGCCCTCCACGTTCTCGGTGGCGCGGGCGTCGGTTGCGGCCTGAGCATGACGCACGGGACGATGGGCCGGAGCGCCGATCCGCACCGGCTGTTCGGCTTCGCAGGCGCCGCGGCGGGGGTGTTTTCGATCGTCTTCTACGGCGCCGTGGCGGCATTGGTGGCACGTCATGGCGGCCCGGCCTTGTTCTGGCTGCTGGCCGGCGTGATGACGGTCGCCGCTGGCGTCTCCGCGCTCGCGTTCCCGACGCCGGACCGGCCGGCCGCTTTGGCCAGCGCCGGCACCCGCGCGGTGACATCTCGCGAGGCGCCGCTGTCGATGCCCGTCTGGCTGGCGATCTGCGGCGTCGTCGGCATGGCGCTCAACCAGGCGATCGCGTCGAGCTTTCTGCAGAACATCGGACTCGCTCGCGAATTCGGCGCCGAGCACGTCCAGGCGGTATTGATCGGCATCGGCTTGCTTGCGCTGTTTCCCGGCCCACTGGCACTCTGGCTGCGCGGCCGACTGTCGACCCGTGCCGTGCTGGTCGGCGGGCCGATGGTGCAGATCGTGCTCGTCATGCTGATCAGTCACAGCACGCTGTTCTGGCCCTATGCGATCGCCGGCGCCCTCGCGACGTCGGTGCAGATTTTCATGCACACCTTCGCATTCGGTTTCATCGCCAGGGCCGACGCCAGTGGGCGCGCCGCCGCGGCGACCCCGGCCATGCTCATGACCGGCTCGGCCGTCGGCCCCTTCCTCGCCGGAACCCTGGTGGCCAGTCATGGCTACGAGAGCCTGGGCTATGCGGTCGCCGTGATAGGGGTGCTCGCCGCGGCCTGCTATGCCGTGGCGACCGCCGGGGCTCGAAAGGGCTTGCGGTCACCGGTGCGGCCCGCGCCGGCGGGCGGCATGCCGCGGGTGTGATGCGAATCGACCGGAGGGCCGTGTGGATCGGTTCCTGCAGCCTAAAGCCGGGCCTCGACCCGGGCGACACTTGCACGCAGCGCCGGCACGAACTCGTTGTCGATCACCTGACGGGTCACCGGGCGCCGGGTGTAGAGCATGCTCATGCTGGCGAGCACCCGGCCATCGTGGTCGCGGATCGGCACGCCGACGCCGCCGAGCCGGCGATCGCCCCAATCACCATCGTTGAGTGCGTAACCGTCGTCGAGTACGCGTCGCGTCAGCCGCTCGAGCAATTTGCTGTCCCGGGCAATCGCCAGCTGCTCGTCGTGCCGTTCGCACAGCACCTCGACCGTCCGCTGTCGATCGGGCACGCTCGAATGGGCGAAGTAGGCCCTGCCCGCCGCCGTCAGCAGCATCGGCAGGCGCCTGTTCAAGCCGCCCCAGGGCAGGAACGACAATTGGCTGTGGTCATGCGTGCTGTCCCGGATGACGACGCAATCGAGCTGCGCAGTGCAGATCCGCAACGACCATCCGGTCTGTTGACCCAGCTCTTTCAGCACGGGCGACGCATGCGAGAGAACATGCGCTTCGTCGGTGAGGCCGCGGCTCAGTGCCAGCACATCGGGCGCGAGGCCGTAGTCGCCCTCGCAGTTGCACGGGCGCACATAGCCTTCGTCGACCAGGGTTTCGAGCAAGCGCTTCACGGTCGTCCGGTTCAGCCGCGTCGCCTCGCTCAGGTGTTTCGGCGAGGCACCCGCGGGGCCGCTGGCGTTCAATGCGCGAAGAATGGCCAGGCCGCGACTGAGGCCCTGAACGTGTCGGTAGGCGGTATCGGAACTGTGCATGGTGTGCCCCTGGCGAACGCATCGTCGTGGCTGACCGCTGACGATCGGGTTCGCAAACCCAATTTGACGAAGCTGTCATTTTGGCGATGGCACGGCGCGGGAGCACTAGAGGAAACCCGCCCTCCTCACGCATTGAGCGGCAGCCCGGCGTTCGACTGTGTCAAGTCGACGCGCCGCTGTCCTTGCGTGCGACACCGTACAGACGCCTGCAACGATCGACGGCATCGTCGCGCGATGAGCTGCGCAAACCGCCCTTACGCGCGTTCCCGGCGCTGCAAGGCGGCCGCAAACGTGAGCGCTGCGATGACGTCGCAGGTGGCCACCGCTGCGCAGATCGTGCGGAAGCTGCTTCGGGTTGGCATGCCGCTCGGGGTCGTCGCAGCCGCCGGCGCGGGCCTCTCGGCGCTGGGCACGAAGCGGTGGCAGGCGAAGACCCGGTCGCTCGCCGCTCGGCTCGCAGCCGCGCGCATCGACGCGCGCGACGATCCGCCGCGAGCAACGCCGAGAGTGACACATTTCGACCGACGAGAGCTGGTCGGCCTGCCCGAGCCCGTCGTTCGCTTCTTCCGGACGGTGCTGACGGATGGCCAGCCGATGGTCGAACGCGCCGACATCGAGATGACGGGTCGTCTGAACTTGTCGGCCACCGGCGTGCGTTGGAAGCCGCTCGCCGCCCGGCAATCGATCGTTGCGCACCGCCCGGGCTTTGTCTGGGATGCGAGAGTGATGCTTTTCCCGGGCGTCGCGTTGCAGGTGGTCGATGCCTATCTCGCAGGCCTCGGTGTGCTCGATGTGGCGGCCCTCGGCCTTTTCCCGGTCGCGAGCCTCGAGGGCGGCGGCGAGATGGCACGCGCCGAGTTGATCCGATGCCTCGCCGAACTGGCCTGGCTGCCGACCGCCTTGTTGCCGAGTCAGGGCGTGCACTGGGAGAGCATCGACGACCGCGCCGCGAGCGCCACGCTCATCGACGGTCCGCTCAGCGCCACGCTCCAGTTTCGCTTCAGCGCCGCCGGCCCGATCGAGTCGATGCGCGCCGACGCCCGCGCGGCCAGCGTCGGCAAGCAGGTCATCATGATGCCGTGGGAAGGCCGATGGTCAAATTACGAAAATCACCACGGCATGCGGGTGCCGATGCGCGGCGAGGCGGCCTGGCTGCGGCCCGAGGGGCGCCGATCCTATTTCGTCGGCACCGTCACCGCGATCGATCACGCATTCGCAAGGGAACACCACCTGTGAGCGCTGTTTTTCCTGGTGCGCAAGAGCGCCAAGACGCCATGGCCTGGCTTGGCGACACGGCAGCCGGCCTCCCGCGAACAGGCCATCGGCTCGGTCGTCGGCACTCGCCTCCCCGAAGCCATGTCATGAGCGCTCGCACTGACCCCTGCTATGCCCGCGGTCGCGTCACCGCGCTCGACCGTACCGGGATCGAAGAACGCACCTGCGAGTGCGACGCGGTCGTCAAGAACGAATACGACCGGCTGCTGCCGGCACGGACCGCGATCTGACCGCTACGTCGCGAAACGACGGTGGGTGACCGGGCTCGACACCAGGCTGCCGTCTGCGCAAGCGACCGCGTCGATTCAGGTCGCACGCCGACCCTCTGCCCAAGCCGCTTGATGGCGCCAGGTTCGACTGCGGTTGTGCCTGCGGACAACCCGCTCGGCGCTTGCACACCATGCCCGTCACCACATCGCGGCGCCTGACCGGCAGCACCCGAACGGCTGCTGGCGACCGGCAACTCGGCTTCGTGCTGGCGTTCGTCGCCGGCGCCACGAATGCCGGCGGATTTCTCGCGGTGCGCCAGTACACATCGCACATGACCGGCATCGTTTCGGCAATGGCCGACAACCTCGCACTCGGTGGCATCGCCGCGGTGCTGGCGGGTGCCGGCGCGCTGGCGGCGTTCGTCGCGGGTGCAGCCTCGTCCGCGGTGTTGGTCAACCTCGCCCGGCGGCGCCGCCTGCACAGCGTATTCGCCTTGCCCCTCCTGGTCGAAGCGCTGCTCCTGCTTGGCTTCGGGCTGCTCGGCGCGCGGCTGGCCCGTGTCGAAGGGCTTTTCGTGCCCGCGACGGTCATCCTGCTCTGCTTCATCATGGGGCTGCAGAACGCCGTCATCACGAAGCTCTCGCATGCCGAGGTCCGCACCACGCACATGACCGGTGTCGTGACCGACATCGGCATCGAACTGGGCAAGTGGGCCTATTGGAATCGCGATCCCGGCGCCGTTGGCGGCAGGGTGAGGGCCGACCGGCGGCGACTGCGGTTGTTGACGACACTGCTCGGCTGCTTCGCCATCGGCGGCGTGACGGGCGCACTCGGGTTCGGAGCATTCGGCTTTGCCGCGACCGTGCCGCTGGCGCTGCTGCTGCTCGCCATGGCGGGCGCACCGGCGGTCGACGACATCAGCGCCTGGATACGACGACGCAGAGGCGCCTGACCGCAGCGGCCGTCCGACGGCTGGCCAGGGGCTGTCGAGTCGCTTCGGCCCCAACCGCGGATCGGCTCGCGCTCGGTCAGATCCTCGTCAAGACGGAGGCCTGTGGCGTGTGCCACACCGACCTGCACGCCGCTGGCGGTGACTGGCCGGTCAAGCCGGCGTTGCCTTTCACGCCCGGCCACGAAGGCATCGGCATCGTCACCGCACTCGGTACCGGCGTGCGCGCAGTCAAGGAGGGCGACCGGGTGGGGGTACCGTGGCTCCACTCTGCCTGCGGCCACTGCGAGTACTTCGGCCATCAACACCGTTTTCCAGCGCCTTGCGGCCGGTGACGTGCCGTCGCGGGTGGTGCTCGAGCTCACGAGTCGTTGAGCGACCCAGGTGTCTACATCTAAGTCGATGTTGCAATGGACCGCGAGAGACTACCGGCATGCGCGCTGGCCCTCTCAGGAGACGCAGGTCGCGAACAGCAAGCACGCTGTGGCCGGTGAACCCGCCAGTGCACGCTTCGTGCCCTAACGCACAGACTCGGCGGCGCCCTGCCCGTACCTTCCGCCCATGAACACACATCGCAAGGCCTGGCTCGTCGGCGGCGGCATCGGTTCGATGGCGGCCGCCGCTTTCATGATTCGCGACGGCGGCATGGCCGGTGACGACATCTCGATTCTCGAGGCCGCTCCCTTGTTGGGCGGTAGCCTCGACGGGGCCGGCGACCCGGTCGCCGGCTACACCCTGCGCGGCGGGCGCATGCTGACGACCGACAACTACGAGTGCACCTGGGATCTCTACAAAACGATTCCGTCGCTGCGGCATCCGGGCCAGACGGTCTTCGACGAGACCCTCGCCTTCAATGAGATGTACGTGGCGAATTCGAGGGCGCGGCTCGTCGACCGGCGACGCGCAAAGGCCACGCCGGCGTCGATGGGGTTCTCGATGCAGGACCGGATCGAGCTGTTGCGGCTCGGCGACGCCAGTGAAGAAGAGCTCGGCGCGAGCCGCATCACCGACTGGCTGTCACCCGGCTTCTTCGACAGCGAGTTCTGGTTCATGTGGGTGACCACGTTCGCGTTCCAGCCCTGGCACAGCGCGATCGAGTTCAAGCGCTACCTGCACCGATTCATGCTCGAGTTCTCGCGCATCGAAACGCTCGCCGGCGTCAAGCGCACCGTCTTCAATCAGTACGACTCGCTCGTGTTGCCGCTGCAATCGTCGCTGGTGTCGCAGGGCGTTCGCCTGCTCGCCGACTGCAGGGTCACCGCGCTCGATCACCACACCCTCGATGGCGAATTCTGCGTCACCGGCATCCAGTGCCTGCGGCACGGCGAAGGACTGTCGATCGTTGTCGACAAGGACGACCTCGTCTTCCTGCAAAACGCCTCGATGACCGACGCGACCAGCTTCGGCTCGATGACGAGCCCGCCATCCCGACTGACCAAGGCCGACAGCGGCGGCTGGGCGCTCTGGGAGGCGCTCGCGAAAGACCGGCCCGATTTCGGCAAGCCGCACGCGTTCAACAGCTGTATCGCGCAGTCGTGCTGGGAGTCGTTCACCGTCACCTGCAAGTCGCCAGCGTTCTTCGAGGAGATGGAGCGGTTCAGCGGCAACTCGGCCGGCACCGGCGGTTTGGTGACGTTCAAGGACTCGAACTGGTTGCTGTCGATCGTGTTGGCACACCAGCCGCATTTCGCCGACCAGCCGGCGGATGTCCAGGTCTTCTGGGGTTATGCGCTCAGCCCGGACCGGGTTGGCGATTTCGTCGCCAAGCCGATGGCCGACTGCAATGGCGCAGAGATCCTGCGCGAGTTGTGCGGCCACCTGCGTTTCGATCTCGACACCTTGACATCGGCCATCTGCATCCCCTGCCGCATGCCCTACATCACCAGCATGTTCATGCCGCGCGAGCTCGGTGACAGGCCGTTGCCGGTGCCGCGCGTCTCGAGGAATTTTGCCTTCGTCAGCCAGTTCGTCGAGATCCCTGGGGATTGCGTGTTCACGGTGGAGTACTCGGTCCGGGCGGCACAGATGGCGGTCTACGAGCTGCTGGGTGTGGCTCGGGCGATCCCGCCCATCACGGCGCACGACAAGTCGCTGCGAACGAAGTTCGAGGCTTTGATGAAGGCGTTCAAGTGACGGCGGGCCAGCGTCGATCGCGCTTGCACGGATCAGCGCCCACCCGCCTCGCACTGGGTTAGCCCAGAACCACGGATCGCCTCACACGGAGTCACCCAGATGTCCACACAGCCCACCCTCGAACTCGAATCACTGTGCGCCATCGATGCCTACTGGCGGGCCGCGAACTACCTCTCGGTCGGGCAGATCTACCTGGCCGACAACCCGCTGTTGCGCCGGCCACTGGCCTTGTCGGACGTGAAGCACATGCTGCTCGGCCATTGGGGCACGACGCCCGGGCAGAACTTCATCTACGCGCATCTGAACCGCGTCATCGTCGCCCATGATCTCGACATGATCTACATCTCCGGGCCCGGCCACGGCGGCCAGGCGGTGGTGAGCAACACCTATCTCGAGGGCACTTATTCCGAGGTCTACCCGAACATCAGCCAGGACACGGCCGGCCTGCAGAAACTTTTTAAACAGTTCTCGTTTCCCGGCGGCATCCCGAGCCACGCTTCGCCCGAATGCCCCGGCTCCATCCATGAAGGCGGCGAGCTGGGCTACTCGCTCAGCCATGCCTTCGGCGCCGTGCTCGACAACCCGACGCTGATCGCTGCCTGTGTCGTGGGCGACGGCGAAGCCGAGACCGGCCCGTTGGCGACCGCCTGGCATTCCAACAAGTTCCTCGACCCGGCGACGGACGGCGCTGTCTTGCCGATCCTGCACCTCAACGGCTACAAGATCTCGAACCCGACCGTCCTGGCGCGGATCGGTCAGGCCGAACTGGCACAGCTCTTTCGCGGCTATGGATGGGAGCCGCATTTCGTCGTCGGCGACGACCCGATGACCGTGCACGCGGCGATGGCGGCCACGCTCGACGCCGTGGTCGCGCAGATCGCAGCCATCCAGCAGGAAGCACGAACGCCCGGCCGCACCGGGCGGCCCCGCTGGCCGATGATCGTGCTGCAGACACCCAAGGGCTGGACCGGGCCGAAGGTGGTCGACGGCCTGGCGGTCGAGGGCACGTTCAGGGCGCACCAGGTGCCTTTGTCCGACCCGGCGAGCCACCCGGAGCACTTGCAATTGCTCGAACAGTGGCTCCTCAGCTACCGCCCGCACGAGCTGTTCGACGACGCAGGCCGCCTGTTGCCCGCCCTGGCGGCGCTGGCACCGAAAGGCGACCGCCGCATGGGCGCCAATCCGCACGCCAACGGCGGGCGACTGTTGCAGGAGCTGGCACTGCCGGACTTTCGCGCTTACGCCACGGCCGTGCCCTCCCCGGGTGTGCAGGGCGTTGGCGACACGCGCGCGCTCGGCGCCTTCCTGCGCGACGTGATGCGCCTGAACGACAGCCAGCGCAACTTCCGCCTGTTCGGCCCGGACGAGACGCTCTCCAACGGGCTCGGCGCTGTCTTCGAAGCCACCGAGCGCCAATGGAACGCCGAGACCGTCGCCGGCGACGAATGGCTCGCACCGACCGGTCGGGTCATGGAGATGCTCAGCGAGCACCAGTGCGAGGGTTGGCTCGAAGGCTATCTGCTGACCGGCCGGCACGGCATCTTCAACTGCTACGAGGCCTTCATCCACCTGGTCGATTCGATGTTCAACCAGCACGCGAAATGGCTGAAAGTGACCTGCCAACTGCCGTGGCGCCGGCCGATCGCCTCGCTGAACTACCTGCTCACGTCCCACGTCTGGCGGCAGGACCACAACGGCTTCAGCCACCAGGACCCCGGCTTCATCGACCATGTGGTCAACAAGAAGGCCGGGGTGGTGCGCGTCTACTTGCCGCCGGATGCGAACTGCCTGCTGTCGGTGATGGACCACTGCCTGCGCAGCCGTCAATACGTCAACGTGGTGATTGCCGGCAAGCACCCTGCTCCGCAGTGGTTGGCGATGGACGAGGCCGCCGCGCACTGCGCCGCCGGCATCGGCGTCTGGAACTGGGCGAGCGACGACGACGGCATCGACCCCGACCTCGTGATGGCCTGCTGCGGCGACGTGCCCACGCTCGAGGCGCTGGCAGCGGTGTCGATCCTGCGCGCTGCGCTGCCGGCCGTGAAGATCCGCGTCGTCAACGTCGTCGATCTGATGCGCCTGCAGCCCCACACCGAGCACCCGCACGGCCTGCACGACGCCGAGTTCGACGCGCTCTTCACGACCGACAAGCCGGTCGTGTTCGCCTACCACGCCTACGCCGGCCTGATCCACCGGCTGACCTACCGCCGCACCAACCACCGCAACATCCACGTCCGCGGCTACAAGGAAGAGGGCACGATCACCACGCCGTTCGACATGACGGTGTTGAACGAACTCGATCGCTTTCATCTCGCCATCGAAGCGGTGCGTCGGCTGCCGGAGCCCGGGGCCGACGGGCGCAAGCTGGTCGCTCGGCTCGAAGAGCGGTTGCTGGCGCACCGCGCCTACATCAACGAGAACGGCCGGGACCTGCCGGAGATTCGCGACTGGCAGTGGGGCGGCGCACCGCGATGATCGGTCACGGCCCTGCCGCGAGCGATGCCGCCGCGGAAAATTTGGGTGCGGCGCGGCTTGGTGGATCTGAGCTGGCCCACCGGAACGCGCCCCGACGTGATGTCGGGGGCCGCGGCGACGCTGCGTGCGTGCGTCCGCGAACACCTCTTCATCGCCCTATTTCGCGTCTGCGCTGAATCACTCGCCAGCGAAAACGCCAGTCGCCTCGCGGCCATGTAGCGCGCCGACGAGACCATCGACGACATGCTGCGCAAGCTGCAGAACACACTCGCCCGCGTGCGCCAGAACAGCATCGACGACGAGCTGTTCGATGTCATCGCCGGCTACGCTGCGCTGACCTGATCGGGGCACGGCCGGCGATACACGCCTGATGTGTCGTGAGGCCATGCGGCCGATATTCACGCAGATCGCGGCATTGTTCTGTGGGCAGCACGCGCAATCGGAACGATTTCGATCGGCGCGTACGGGCCGATCGGCTCCGTAGTTGACCTCGGCCGAATCTGCCTCAGACCGACAAGACCGACTGCACCGGCCGTCGCATCGCCATCGGTAGTGCCGGGCCCCGGCCAAAGCGGACGACGAGATCCGGCCGTCGAGCGCCCAGGCCGAGAACGCTCGCGAATTGCGGCCGGATCGAGACCACCTCGACCGGCTGGTTCAGCAACGAATTGCGGATGCCGAGCGCAGTGGCCTGAAGCGCGAAGCGCTCGTAGCACCGGCCCGTCTCCACCCAGTGCGCCTTGTCGCTCGCGGCCGATGAGAACACGGCGATTCCGGCCGAGCTGCGCACCTGACGCGCATAGCGATCGTTCTCCGAATTCGGCGTCAACACCCAGCGCATCGCCAGGCTGCCGAGCCAGCGCGGCAGCGATGGGTTGCCGGAGGTGCCCGAGTACAGGCCGTCGCCGGTGCGGATCGCCTCGCCGGCGCTGAAGCGGATCCAGCTCCGGAGTTCGTCGACGAACGCGACGTCGGTCAGTTGTGCCGTGTTGCCCGCGACCACGTATTCCAGTACCTGCTCCAACTGGCGGGGCGCCGTCAGCATGGCGAGCTGCACCCCGTCGCCGCTGCCGGCCTGCACGAGCAGCCGCATTTCTTCTGCGGAGATCGCACGGCCGTCGTAGTCGCCGCGCGTGCACTGCCGGGCCGGAATGGCGTCGTACAGCAGCGAGCCGCGAGGCTGCGTCGGCTCGAGCGCCACGGCGATCGAGCCGTTGCGCTCGGGATCGAATCGAACGTGAGCCTGCTGCCCCTGCGCGAGCGCCGCATGGGCGAGGTTCTCGGCGGCACAGCCGAGGGACACGAACAGGTGGTGATCGTCGGGGTCGACGGCGGGGCAGCGACGCGACAGATCGGGCTCGATCGCGATCGCGTGATCGCCGAGGCGGAACTTCCAGCACTGGGTGTTGTGACTCGAGGGCGCAAGCGTTGCATACCGGACCAACTCCCGCATCTGCAGGGCGCGGTCTCCGTTGATGGCGGCCAATGGCTGTCGAAGCTCACGTGCAGCCGCATCCTCGCTCGCCCCCGATGTGCACGCGGTCGACATCGATCCGACGGCGCCGCCGGCGGCTCCGGCGAAAACAAGTTGCCGGCGCACCAGCGAAACGTCGGCGTGGTGTTTCAGAGCTACGCGCTGTTCC
>CAXTDH010000030.1:0-13348 GCA_964242405.1 uncultured Rhizobacter sp.
GCTGTTGCGCGCCACTTGGGCGGTCGTCGTCCAGAGGGCCGAGACCTCGCCGCGGTAGTCCAGCGACGCGACCGAGGTGCGCAGCCGGGTGCGGAAGTCGGGTGACGGGTCCGCCTTGAACGAGGCGTCGAAGTCGGCGCTGTCGTACTGGGTGTTCAGGCGCGAAGCCGTCAAGGCGACGCCGATGCGGTGGCCGGCGGCCGGGGTGTAGCCGAGCCGCAGGTTGCCGGCGTTGCGCGAGTAGCCATCGGCATCGGGGTTGTAGTAGCCGTTGCGGTCGCCTGGGCGGATGGCCGTGACGCCGCCGCTGCTTTCGCGGCCCAGCGACGCCGCGTAGTCGAACGGCCCCTGCGAGCCGCTGACGCCGATATCGGCCTCGCGGGAGCGGTAGCCGCCGATCGCGGCGCGACCGGTGAGGCGCGGGCTGCCGTCGCCGCGCCGGGTGAAGATCTGCACCACGCCGCCGACCGCATCGGCGCCGTAGAGGCTGGAGGCCGGGCCGCGCAGCACCTCGATATGGTCGATCTGCGACAGGCTCAGCGACTCGAGTTCGGCGTAGCCGAGCGAGGCGGAACCGACCCGCACGCCGTCGACCAGCACCACCGTGCCGCCGGTGGCCGCGCCGCGGACGAAGAAGCCGGCCGGCTGGCCCGGGCCGCCGGGGCGCGAGACCTGCACGCCGGCTTCGCGGCGCAACAGGTCCTCGAGTGAATCGGCGTTGCTGCGGCGGATCGTGTCGGCACTGATCGCCGTCACGTCGGCAGCGCTTTCCTTGAGCTGCTGCGGCTCGCGGGTGCCGGTGACGATCACCGGCCCCAGTTGGTTCTGGGCGTACGCTGCCGGAAGGGACAGCGCCAGGAGCGGCACTGCGAGCGTGAGAGTGGAACGGCGGCGGCTGTCGTGTGGCCGACCGGTGCGAGCTTTTGACATGATGAAGAAGGGAACCAGGACACTGCCAAGCCTGCCGCTTCCCCGCGGCTGCTTGCGAAATGAGCGACGCCCGTCGGGGTGTCGCTCGCGTGTCGGCCGGTATCCGGGCTGACGGAGCGGCCCCGGCGACCTTCCCAAAGGTCGTTTGCGGACCTTCAGTGGCATGTGCACCGGGACTGACGCGTCGCTCCATAAAGGGAGGTCGGCATCGTCCATCTCACCGTTGCGGGGGCAGCGCAGGCTGGCCCGACACTCGCGTGCCGGACTTCTGCTTCCCGTTTAACTGTAGAGGCGGAGCGCCTCCACGAGCACCAACGGCGGGGATTCTAGTAGCGGCCGATGCGGTCGACGACCTCGGGCGCGCTGCGCCGGGTGTCGCGCTTGCCCGGAACGACCGTCTGGTACAAGGCGATGATCACCCATCGAGGTCGACGATGAACGCACTCCGCGGCCTGGCGCTGCTGCTTCTCTTCCAGGTTGCCGGCGAGGGGCTCACCCATGCGCTGGCGCTGCCCGTTCCGGGTCCGGTCGTCGGTCTGGTGCTGATGCTGGCGGGGCTGAATTGGCCGCCGATCCGCCAGCCGGTCGGGGATATGGCCGAACTGCTGCTGGCGCATTTGTCGCTGTTGTTCGTGCCGGTCGGGGTCGGCGTCGTCACCCACCTCGATCTGGTGGCGCATTACGGCCTGCAGTTGCTGGTGGCGATCGTCGTCTCGACCTGGGCGGGGCTCGCGGTCACGGCACTCGTGCTGCGGCGCTTGCTGCCCGCGACCGCTGAGGCGTCGGCCGACGAGCCGCGCAAGACCGAAGGCGGGCGATGAACGAGTTCGTCCAGCTCTGGGTGTACCTCGCGACGACGCCGCTGTTCGGCCTGACGGCCACGCTCGTCACCTATGTGTTGGCCGTCGCGGCCTACGAACGCACCGGCCGCGCGCCCTGGGCGAACCCGGTGCTGTGGTCGGTGGTGGTGCTCGGCACGGTGCTGGTCGCGACCCGGACGTCCTACCCCACCTACTTTGCCGGTGCGCAGTTCGTGCACGTGCTGCTCGGCCCGGCGGTGGTGGCGCTCGCCTGGCCGCTCTGGCAGCGGCGACTGGAGGTGCGGCGGCGCGGCACGGCGCTGGTCGTCGCTGGGCTGGCAGGCGGGCTGGCGGCGGGGGGTGTCGCGGTGCTGCTCGCGTGGAGCTTGGGCCTGCCGACGGAAGTGCTGCGGTCGCTGGCGTCGAAATCGGTGACAGCGCCGGTGGCGATGGGGATCGCCGACCGCATCGGCGGCGTGCCGGCGCTGGCGGCGGTGTTCTCGGTGATGACGGGATTGGTGGGTGCGCTGTCGGGGAAGTACTTGTTCAACATGCTGCGCATCGGCTCCTGGGCGGCGCGGGGCTTTGCGCTCGGAACCGCGTCGCACGGCATCGGCGCGGCGCGGGCAATTCAGGTGGATGCCGATGCGGGGGCTTATGCCGGGCTGGCGCTGGGGTTGCAGGTCTTGCTGGCGTCGTTGTTGACGCCGTTGTTGTTTCGGTGGCTGGGGTGAGGGTTGGGTGGGAGCGATGCGCATCGCAAGGCGGCGTTCCAGGCTCCTCAAGATCACAACCCGATTCGATCAAGCCGGAAACCGACTCATATACCCACCCGTCCCACTCATCGTGATGTGCAGCCTCTCGGTGGCCCGAGTCGCCGCCACATAGAACAGCCGCGCCTCGTCCTTCTCGTCCTCCCCCACACCTGGCATGGCCCCCACGCCGGCGAGCGCGACCACCGGGAACTCAAGTCCCTTGCTCGCATGCATCGTCAGGATCTTGATGCTGTCCGCATCCGGATCGAAGCTTCCCGCACGCTTGCGAACCTGGTGCGGAAGCCCGCGCTGTCTGAGCGCGACCGCACATTCGTCCATCACCGAATGATGTCGGCAGATGATCGCCATCTCGTTCCAAGCCCGACCCTCCTGGTGCGCGGCCAGAAATGTCTCGGCGATGTGCAGCGCCTCGGCGCGCAGGCTCGGCAGGCGAATCACCTGGGCGGCGTGGCCGTCGCGTCCGCAGCTGATGGGGTGCAGCAACGGGATGCCGTCGTCGTCCTTCTCGTCCGCATCCAGAAGGTCAGCGGCAATCATGCTGGCCGTCATCAGGATCTGCCGGGTGTTGCGGTAGTTGATTTTGAGGATCGTGGTGCGCCCCTGTGCCTGAATGCCCACGCTCCTAAAGCTGAACTGCTTGGTGCGGTGCCGCTCATAGATGCTTTGCGCGTCGTCGTAGAGCAGCAGCAGGCTGTTCATCGCCGGGTCGACCATCTGCACGACCAGCTTCAACCACTCAGGCCGGAAGTCGTGGCCTTCATCGATCAGGATGGCCTGGTACTGACCCGACGGAATCTGCTTGCGGTCGACGGCCCGGATCACGTTGTCGACCATCTCTTCGAACATCGAACCGCTCTGTGCAGGGATCGGTTGCCCGAAGCTCACCAGTTGCTGGCGGCACCACTTGTGGAAGTGGCGCACATGGACCCGGTCCGAAATGCTTTTGGCTTCCATGATCGACGCCAGCTTCACCGCGAGCGGTTCGTTGTAGCAAAGGACCAGGACCGGCTTGGCCTGCGTGGCGGCTCGGGCGAGCAACTCGGCGCGATAGCCCAGGATCATGGTCTTGCCCGAGCCGGCCACGCCGTGGATGACCCGATGGCCGTCGCCCAAGCTGCGCGCGAGCTGCTCCTGCTGGATGTCCATGACCCGCATGAGGTCGGGCAGCTCGGCGTCGGGGTCGTTGTCGTCGAAAAGCCCGGGCTGCGGCAACGGCACCCGGACTTCCGGAAACATGATCCAGCGCGCCCTGTCCAGCTGCGGCGACGACATGACGTTGCCGAAGGCGTGCGGAAACATGTTCCACAGCCGCTGCTGAAACCCTTCGACATCGGCCGAAGCGGTCATCTCGTCGGAGCAGATGACGTGGTGCGGCTCGATGGCGTCCCCCAACCCGGCGGCATCGAACTGATGGCGGGTGATGTGCGTCAGAACGACGCCATGGCCCCACGGGAAGGCCAGCTTGCCCTGATGCGAACCGCTCGTCTGGATGAGTTGCGGGTCGCGCTCCAGGGCGTTCACCACCTGAATCGCACAGTGCCGGGCTTGTGCCAGCGGGTTGATGACGACCTTGACCCGGCCGTCCGGAATAATCTCCCAGGCCTGGCGTGAGGCGTTCTTGATTGTCTCCAGCTTCCAGTCCTTGGTCTCGAGAATGAGCAAGCCGCGGCGTGGATGAAGGATGACGAAGTCGGGATGGGATTGCTTAGGCCCGATGGGCACGTCGTACCAGACGAGATAGTCGTCGTCGAGTTTTTGCTCCAGGCGTTCGGCGAACCGGCGCTCGCCCGGCGTCATACGCGAGGTGGCGGTGCTCAGGGCTGGTATGAGTGTGGCCATGCAAGTCTTCATAGGCAGCGGGTACTTTAGGACTGCGCTGGATGTCCGGTCGGAAAGACAGACCGTGTTGTCAGGTATTTTTGCGCCGGTCGTGAGCGCCGTACGCCGCGGTCACATGGCCGTCACGCCTGGGAGGCGCCTGCCTGTCGGGCGGCAGCGCAGGCGTTGGAAAGCTTTCGTCGATGAACTCGTCGGCGTCGAGATCGACGTTGTGCTCTTGCGGCGACACGCCCTTCAAGTCGAAGGCCACACGCATGCGGCAGGTCGGCGCTCACGCCTTATGAGCCGTCGTCGAGAATGGGCTGCAACGCTTTGCCAACGGTGTACGATGCCCCATAAGCAGATATCCTGACCAGTACTCGTTTGACGATGGCTCTTACGCCGGCGATGACGCTGGTGTGCAAGTGAGTGGTGTCGTCGAAGCGGGTCACGAATCCCCGGTTCGTCCTCGGCCGGCGCACGGTGAAGAAACTGCTGTCTTGCAGACTCGACTGCTTGCCGAGGTCGTTCGTGGTGCCGAGGTCGAAGTCGAATACGTCGATGCAGTCATTGGGATTGCGGATGCGCGTGAGGTGGTTTCCGGCCAGCGCGTCAGTCTTTCGTCGAACACGAGAGGCGTCGAGCTCTCGGACCTGAGAGTCGGTAGCAGGTTGTTCGCCGAAATCACCCGATTCGACCACGCTGCGACGGTCCATCTTATGTAATGCCGGCGAGTGAACCGGTTCGAGCGCTGCTGCCGATCCCTGAAGCACTTCGGCAAAACCTCGCGAGACCGCCAAGCCGACTTGCGCCGATCCATTGGCGTGCCGCATTGGTGCCGAACCTGGATGAATGGCAGCCCGGCGACATCGTGCTGGCTTCTAGCGTCGGCCTGATCGGGCACATTCTCGCGGCAGGGCAGAGCCTCATGTTGCCCGCTGCGGCGCAACTTCGAACCCGGGGTGCGGCCTTGTCTTCCCGCCAATCTGCACGCGCACAGCCAGCTGTGGTCGATGGATGCGCAATGGCACAACGCCATCTAACGTCCTGCCCAGGTCGCCGGAGCCCGGCGTCGAACGGATTGTCGCGATGGCGCTATCGTGCGGCTGGGCATTACGACCTCGAGCGACCCATGGATCTTCATCTCGACGGCAAGCGCGCACTCGTCACCGGCGGCAGCCGTGGCATCGGCAAGGCGATCGCGCGCGTGCTCGCCGCCGAAGGTGCCGATGTCGCGCTGCTCGCGCGGGACGCGGGCGCCCTCGCCGCGGCGGCGCAGGAGCTGTGCACGGAGTCGGGCCGCACCGTCGTCGGCGTCAGCGCCGACACGCGCAGCGACGCGGCGGTCAAGGGGGCGGTCGCGGAAGCCGTGCGCCTGCTGGGCGGCCCGATCGATATCCTCGTCAATGCCGCGGCCGAGCCTGCCGGCTACGCCAGCCCGCCGAAGCTCGCCGACATTGACGGTGACTTCTTTCACGCCGAGCTCGACGTCAAGGTGATGGGCTACGTGCGCTGCGCCCGCGAGGTCGTTGCCGGCATGCGCGCAGCCGGGTGGGGGCGGATCGTCAACGTCAGTGGCCTCGCGGCGCGCCAGACGGGCAGTGCCGTCGGCAGCATGCGCAACGTCGCGCTGGTCGCGCTGACCAAGAACATGGCCGACGAGCTCGGGCCATCGGGGATCAACGTCACGGTCGTCCACCCGGGGCTGACGCGCACCGAGCGCACCGCCCCGCTGATCGCCGCCCGGGCCGAGGCCGAGGGGCTGACGGCGGCGGCGGTCGAGGCCCGGATGGCGGCGGGCAACTCGATTCGGCACCTCGTCGACGCCGCCGAGGTCGCGGACGTCGTCGCGTTTCTTTGCTCGCCGCGGTCACGCGCGATCAACGGCGACGTGATCGCCGCAGGCGGCGGCGCTCCCGGCGCGATCCACTACTAGCATTCCTGGGTCAGCGTGTCGTCGGCGCAACGCCGTCGCGCCCGACGTGACCGCCTGCTCCTGTTCAGGCTTGTGCGGTACCTGCCTCGGCGTGTCGCAGTTCGTCGCTCTTCAGCCGCCCGACGGTAGATGCCTCACCACCCTGAACACAAAGAGTCGCCTGACAGGTCGATGGCCTCGGCTTCAGGGTCAACACGTAAGGGCTGCCGCGCATACGCTCGCGCCGGTCTTTCCTTAGCCTCCTGGGCGGGGCGATGGGCGCTCCGCCATTCATCGAACAGGAACTGAGGATTGTCTACATGTCTCTCGCCAAACAAGACCAGCGCTTTAGTCCGACCACCCTGGCGCTGGCCGCTGGCCTGTGTCTGCAGCTGGCGGCGTGCGGTGGCAGCGACGACGATGCGCCGCAAGCTCAGCCGCTGACCTGTGCGGACCTGAACGGCAGAACCGTGGCCGCCTCGGCGATCGGCCTGTCGACCACGGGCGCGGTGGTCACGAGCACGCAGACCGTGGCCGCCTCCGCGACCGTCGGCGAATACTGCCGGGTGCTCGGTGACATCAACCCCGCGTCCGCGAACGCGCCGAAGATCAAATTCCAGCTCAACCTGCCGACCGCCTGGAACAACAAGGCCATGATGTTCGGCGGCGGCGGCTACAACGGCGCCATCGCCACCGGCGCCGGCAACGTCCCTGCCGGCCCGACCGACAAGCCCACGCCGCTCGGCCGCGGCTACGCCACCTTCGGCAGCGATTCGGGCCACCAGGCCGGCCCGGCCGGCAGCCGCGACGGCAGCTTCGGCGCCAACGACGAGGCGCTGCGCAACTTCGGCGGCGAGGCACTCAAGAAGACGCGCGACGTCGCAGGTGCGCTGATCGAGGCGCGCTACGGCACGAAGCCACAGCGCACCTACTTCGCCGGCGGCTCGACCGGCGGCCGCGAGGCGCTGATCGCGGTGAGCACCTGGCCGCAGGATTTCGACGGCGCCATCGTGCTCTACCCGGCCTGGAACGCGACCGCGCTCAACCTGCACCTCGGCCGCGTGACGCAAGCCCTGGCGCAGCCCAATGCCTATCCGAGCCGGGCACAACGCAAGCTGGTGTTCGATGCCGCCCTGCAGGCCTGCGACGGGCTCGACAACGTCGTCGACGGCCTGATCTCCAACCAGTCCGCGTGCGAGGCACGCTTCGATCCGAGCACCGCCACGCTGAACGGCGCGTCCATCGTCTGCCCCGCGGGGCAGAACAACGACAGCTGCGTGACGCCGCAGATGGTCAACGCGCTGAAAATCTTCGGCCAGTCGACGCTGCTGCCGTACCGGCTCGCGAGCGGCGAGAACGTGTCGCCGGGCTATACCGTGTGGGGCACCGATCTCGGCATTCCCGCGACCGGCATGAACGCGACGCAGGCCGCCCTGCAGCCGACGGTGCTGACGCTCACCTTCGGCGTGCAGCAGCCTGCCAATCCCATGCCCTCCGCGGTGGACGCGGCGAACGCGCCCCCGTACGGCAGCACGTTCTGGGATCAGTGGGCGAAGTACTTCGTGACCCGCGATGCGAGCGCCAACCCGCTGACGCTCGACCCACTGAACCCCGGAACCTTGCAGCAGCGCATCATCGACCTCGGCGCCATCCAGGACGCGAACCGCACCGACTTCTCGGCATTGCGCGCCAAGGGCGGCAAGATCCTGATCGCGCACGGCATCCATGACGGTCTGGTGCCCAACCGGGAGTCGCAGCAGTTCATGAGCCGCGTGCGCCAGACGATGGGCAGCGCGGCAGTCGCCGACTTCATGCGGTACTACGAAATCCCTGGCTACAACCACGCGCTGAGCACGCAATTCAACGCGGCCTGGGATTCGCTCACCACGCTCGAAAACTGGGTCGAAAAGAGCACCGCGCCGCCACCCCAGGTCGTCGCCGACACCGCCGCCGTGGCAGGCCGCACACGGCCGCTCTGCGAATACCCATCCTGGCCGCGCTACAGCGGCAGTGGTGACGTCAATCTGGCTGCAAGCTTCGCCTGCATCACCCAGTAGCCCGTGCCGGGCACCTGCCGCGTGTGCCGGTCGTTGATCTTCGGGATGGTGCCCCGCTCCTGGGCCTGGGTGCCGAGGCTCTCGAAGCTGAGCCGACGGGTACGCTTTCGCTCGTAGAGGCTCTGCGCATCGTCATGCCAGCCCTGATCAACCTTCCACGCCGATGATCACGCTGCCCGCCTTGAACACGGCGGTGGCCGGCATGCCGGCGGCGAGCTGCAGCGCTTGAGTGCTCTGCAAGGTGACGATCGCCGCGACCTCGGTACCGCCGGCGAGCGTGAGCACCACTTCGGTGTTGACGGCACCCGGCGTCAGCTTCGTCACGGTGCCGTGCAGCTGGTTGCGGGCGGACAGGCGCACGCCGGCGGCGTCGGTCACCAGCAGGACCGACGAGGCCTTGACGAGCGCGAATGCCTTGCTGCCGACCGCCAGGCCGAGCGCCTCGCGGCTTTCGCGGGTGACGGTGGCGATCAGGTGGAGGCCGCCGGCCACCTCAAGATCGATCTCGTCGTTGATGGCGCCACTGCGGATGGCAGAGACGGTGCCGTCGAATCGGTTGCGGGCGCTGGTCTTCATGAGAGGGCGATTCCGTTCAAGGGTGGGTGTTCGTGGGGGTGCTCATTCGAGCAACCGGACTTCAAGCGCAGCGAGCGAGCGCACGCTGCGCGGACCGGGGTGTTTGTCGCGCGCCGACACGAGGGCGATGCGGCCTTCGCGGTCGGGCAGCGGCTCGCCGTCGCGCTCGAAGACGACCAGGGCACCCGCGCCTACATCGGTGTCGAACAGCTCCGGCCAGGAGAACACGACCTGGTAGCCGTCGGTCGCGGTCGCGAGCACGACCGTGTGCTTCCAGTCGTTGTGATCGGCCGCGGCGAGTGCCGCTTGCTCGAGCAGGGCCGTCAGTCGCACGCCCTTGACGGTCGCCTGCACCCGGTGGTCCGGCGGCCCGCGCATCACCTGCACCGACTCGATCTGCGCCGCGGGAAGCGCCCGCAGATCGGCGACCGTCAGCGACAGCGGATTCTTGATCCGACCGGACACGACGAGCTGCTCGCTCGGGCGATTGGCCGCGACGACCACCGGCTCGCTCGGGCGATCGGCCGCGCGCGTCGGAAGGGCGACGGCGATCCAGGCCGCGGCCAGAAGCCGGAGCCGCGCCCGTCGGGCGAGGCGCATGGTGGTCGTCATCGTGTCGGCTCGAGGGACGTGCGAACGCGCCGTTCGGACGCGGCAGGCGCCGGAACGATCGCGCCGTCCTGCAGGTGGATCGCGTCGTCGCCGAACCATTCGAGATCCTGCGGGTCGTGGGTGATCATCAGCATCGGAATCGACAGGCGCTGCAGCAAGGCGTCGAGTTCGGCCCGCATGCGGTCACGCAGCGGCGGGTCGAGCGCCGAGAACGGCTCGTCGAGCAGCAAGGCCCGCGGCCCGGCGATGAGCGCCCGGGCGAGCGCCGTGCGCTGGCGCTGCCCGCCCGAGAGCTCGCTCGGCCGCTGCGCCGCGGCGTCGGTCAGCTCGAAGGCTTGCAGCCAGCGCTCGACTTCCGGGCCGCTCACGTCCCGGGATGGGTTGTGCAGCCCGTGCCGCAGCCCGAAGGCGATGTTCTGACGCACGTTCAGCTTCGGGAACAGGGCGTAGTCCTGGAACAGATAGCCGACACGGCGCCGACGGGCCGGGACGTCGATGCCGGCGGCGGCGTCGAACACGGTTTCCCCGTCGATCGAAATGCGCCCCGCGTCCGGGCGCATCAGCCCGGCGATCGCGGCGAGCGTCAGGCTCTTGCCGGCGCCGGACGGCCCATAGACGACGCAGCGTCGGGCGGTGGTCGCGAACGACAGTCGCAACTCGAAGCTGCGGCGCTCGCTCGTGACGGTCCGGGCGATCGCGACCTCGAAACTCATCGCCGCAGGGCCGCAGGCGTGGCCGTTCGGGACGAGCACCGGGGCGCTTCGGCCGCTGCGCCGTTCAGCAAAGTCAGCGCATTCTGCGGGCCGGCGCCAGATGGCCGGCGGCCAGCAGCACCGACATGCAGACCAGCGAGGTCAGCACGACGAGGAAATTGGCGGTGTCGTCCTGCCCCGCCTGGACCGCTTCGTAGACCGCCACCGAGAGCGTCTGCGTCCGCCCCGGGATGCTGCCGGCGACCATCAGCGTCGCGCCGAATTCCCCGAGCGAGCGGGCGAAGACGAGCAACACGCCGGCCAGGATGCCCGGCCAGGCCATCGGCACCGTCACCCGGAAGAACACCGCCCACTCGCCCAGGCCGAGCACCCGGGCGGCGTTCTCGAGCTGCGGATCCACCGCTTCGAAGGCCGTCCGCGCCGACCGCAGCACCAGCGGAAAGGCGACGATGCTGGCCGCCAGCACGGCGCCCTGCCAGGTGAAGATCAGGTTGATGCCGAAGTGGGTCTGCAGCCAGTGTCCGAGCCAGCCGCGCTTGCCGATCACGACCAGCAGGTAGTAGCCGAGCACCGTCGGCGGCAGCACCAGGGGCAAGGTCAGAACCGCGTCGATGAACTCCCGGCCGAAGAAGCGACAGCGTGCCAGCAGCCAGCCGGCAGCCACCCCGAGTACCGTGTCGATGGCGGTCGCGCAGCCGGCAACCTTCAGCGTCAGGGCGAGCGCGATCCATGCCGACGAATCCATGCTCCGGCGTCAGGTCGCGCACCATGGGCGGCGGCGCGTCAAGGCTTGCCGAAGCCGTAGCGGCCGAGTACCGCCTGGGCCGGCGCGGTCGCGAGGAAGTCCAGGAAGCGGCGCGCCGACTCGGGGTTCGGGCTGCCGGCGATGGCCGCGATCGGGTAGGTGATCGGCGCCTCCGTCGGAATGGTCGCGACCACGCGGACCTTGTCCTTCATGATGGCCGCATCGGTGCCGTAGACGAAGCCGGCTTCGGCTTCGCCCCGGGCCACGTAGTCGAGCGCCTGGCGCACGCTCTGCGCCATCACGGCCTTGGCTTCGACCGCCGACCAGAGACGCGCGCTTTCGAGCGAGCCACGGGCGTAGCGGCCGGCCGGCACGCTGGCCGGGTTGCCGATCGCCACCCGTTTGACCTCGGGCTTCTGCAGGTCCGCGAGCGTTCTCAAGCCGAGGGCGCTGTCGCTGGGAGCGATGATCACCAGCGTGTTGCTGACGAAGTTGCGTCGCGAGGCCGTGACGATCACCTTCTGGGCCTCGGCCTTGTCCATCGCCTCCTGGTCCGCCGAGGCGAACACGTCGGCCGGTGCGCCTTTGGCGATCTGTGCCAGCAGGGCATCGGACGACGCGAAATTGAAGACGACGCTGGTGCCGGCGTTCTGCGCCTCGAACAGCGGCCCCAGCTCCTTGAAGGCGTTGGTGAGGCTGGCCGCTGCCGATACGGTCAGGTCGGCGGCCTGAACGGTCAGGGCGGTCAGGCCGAGGAGGGCGGCGGCGAGCAGGCGACGCAGGTGCGGATGGGTCATGGTGCTGCGTAATATACCGCCAGGCATAACGCTCGCGGCGAGGCACGACTGCTCGAGTGCCCAACTCCTCGGCTGCCCACAGGCTCAGTTTGCGAGCAAGGCGACGAGCGCGTCGATCTCGGCGCTGTTGACCTGTGCAGCCGATTCCTCGATGCTTCGGTAGAGCGTGACCAGGCGCCGCCCGACCTCGGTGACGGCGGTCCCGCCGCCATGTTGGCCGCCCTGGGCAGAGTCGACGGCCGGCTGTTTCAGGGCGGTGTTGAGCTGGTCGAGCAGCAGCCAGGCACGCCGGTACGACATGCCCTGCGCCTTGGCGGCCGCGGTGATCGAGCCGGTCAGGGCGACGGCCTCGAGCAGCGCGATCTTGCCGGGCCCGATGGCGATCACCTCGCCGACCGTGACGCGCAGCCGGAACCGGACGACCGCCGGTGCCCCGGCGGCGTCGCCAGGCTCGCCGATCGACCGGCCGACGCCCGCGCCAGCGCCAGCGCCATCGTCAGTACCGACACCAGCGTCAGCGCCGACAACAGCGTCGGCCGCAGCGGAATTGACGATCGATCGGGGCATGGTGGGCGGGCAGCGGATCGGCCGGTTCGGGCGCTCGACTCTACGCCGTCGACGCCCGAAGTCTGCGGGAATGTACCGATGCCGAGAATCAGCCGCGTCGGCACTGTGGGCGCCGTCGCTGCTCCGGCAGCCCCACCACTCGGAGACAGCTCATGGACATGCTCGAACCCGGCAAATTCGGCACCGCGGTGCAATTCAAGAAGCGCTACGGCAACTACATCGGCGGCGAATGGGTCGCCCCCAGCGGCAACCAGTACTTCGAGAACATCACGCCGGTCACCGGCAAGCCGTTCTGTGAAATCCCCCGCTCGACCGCCGCCGATGTCGACCGGGCGCTCGACGCCGCCCACAAGGCCAAGACCGCCTGGGGCAAGACCTCGACCACCGAGCGGGCGAACATCCTGAACAAAATCGCCGACCGGATGGAGCAGAACCTGCCCATGCTGGCCGCCGCCGAGACGTGGGACAACGGCAAACCGATCCGCGAGACGACGCTCGCCGACATGCCGCTCGCGGTCGATCACTTCCGCTATTTCGCCTCCTGCATCCGCGCCCAGGAAGGCGGCATCAGCCAAATCGACAACGACACCTACGCCTATCACTACCACGAGCCGATCGGCGTCGTCGGCCAGATCATTCCCTGGAACTTCCCGATCCTGATGGCGGTGTGGAAGCTGGCGCCGGCGCTCGCCGCCGGCAACTGCGTCGTCATCAAGCCGGCCGAGCAGACGCCGGTGTCGATTCTCGTCCTGATGGAGTTGATCGGCGACCTGCTGCCGCCGGGCGTGCTCAACATCGTCAACGGCTTCGGTCTCGAGGCCGGCAAGCCGCTGGCGTCGAGCAACCGGATCGGCAAGATCGCCTTCACCGGCGAGACGACCACCGGCCGGCTGATCTCGCAGTACGCCAGCCAGAACCTGATCCCGGTGACGCTCGAGCTCGGCGGCAAGTCGCCGAACGTGTTCTTCGCCGACGTGATGGACAAGGACGACGCCTTCTTCGACAAGGCGCTCGAAGGCTTCGCGATGTTCGCGCTGAACCA
>CAXTDH010000031.1:0-5597 GCA_964242405.1 uncultured Rhizobacter sp.
GTTGTAGACCTCCTCAATGGACAGGATCTTGGCTTTGCCCGACTCGATCAGCAGGGTCGAGGTAGAGCGGAACACCGGAACGACGGACTGGGCATACAGATAAGCCAGCACCGTCGCCAGCAGCATCAGCGGCAAGATCTGCCAACGGCGCTTATAGACACTGCGCCAGTAGCTGCTCCAGTCGAGCTTCGGTTCCGTTTCGGCTGTCTCGACGCTCGGGGCGAACGCCCACGGCCCGGCCTCGCGGCCGGCAAACTGGGCATAACGGCTCGACGTTGCCACGTTGAACCGATTGCCGTCGACATTGCCCATTCTCATATTCAGATCATCCGCGACAACCGGGCCGCCGTGTAGTGACAAACAAACGAAAACACCCGAAACATGAACTCAGGACGAAAGGCGACTCGACGCCAAGCCTTTTTCAAGCGAGTGTCGACGGAGCGGACGGCTCTCGAACCGGCTCCACCGTCTGTTCAGACGAATGCTCATGCACCGACTCAGCCGTATCGATCTTCGCCAACGTCTCGCCGACGCATCGCCGCATCGCCTTCTCGAAGTCCAACAGGACTTTTTCACGCGCCAGGTTTTGCTCTGCGTAACAGCGACCTCGCTGACCGTAGGCCCGGCGCAAAGGCTCCGATTCAGCCAACTCGATGAGCGCAGCGGCGAACGCCGGCAGGTCGTTCGGCGGTACGACGACGCCGCAGCCCGCAACGACAGTCGCCAGCTCGGTGCCCGGGTGGGCTGTTGCAACCACCGGCCGGCCACTGGACAGCATGCCCGTCAGCTTGGACGGCATGACGAGATCGGCCGCCTGGGGGTGCTGTGGCAACAGGTGAATGTCCGACATGCCGAGCAACTCGCCGAGTCGGGCCAATGGCTGCAGTGGAAGAAAGCGCACGTTGTGAAATCCGGCGCACTCCTCCTCGAGCCGCGACTTGAAGACGCCATCACCGCACAGGACGAAGATCAGATCCGGAAGCCGTGCGGCCAGCGCACGTGCAGCCTCTGGAATGACCTCCAAGCCCTGCTTTCCTGCCATGCTGCCGGAGTAGAGGGCAACGACCGCACGATCAGGGATTTGAAGCGCCTTGCGGTAGGCGCTTGGCCGGCGAAGCGGGACGATCGCGCTCACGTCCACCCAGTTGGGGAAGGAGATGATGCGGGCGGCGTTGACGCCCTTCGAATGCAGCATCTCGACCATTCGGCCGGAGATCGTCGATACCCGATCGAACCGATGCAAGAGCCACCGCTCGGCCAAACCGATCACCCGCTGAGCTACTCGGCCTTTCATCAGGCCGAGCCGAAACGCTGCATCGACTTCGAAATCCTGCACATGAAGCCAGGATTTCGCGCCACAAAGCTTTGCCGCCAACCATCCTCCCGGCGCGCAGGCGATTGCAGGAGCGATCACCATCACGACATCCGGTTTCCAGGCGATCTGCCTGGCCAAAGCGGGCACCGACAGCAAAGCGAAACTCGCCAGATGCAGCAGCCGCTTCATACCCGTCGGTTTCGAAGGCACCCAAAGCGGCGTTCGCCACAGCTTGACACCCTCCCAGGTCTCGCGATGGGTCTGCCAGGCGCTGTAACCGTGGCCGATGGTCCATGAAGGGTAGTACGGCGGCGCCACGATAGCCCGCACCTCATGACCACGCGCTGCCAGCCACGGCGCCATCTCGCCGGTGTACTTGCCGATACCGGTGGGTTCCGGGGCGAAATTGAGTCCGTAGATCAGGATCTTCATCAAGGTTACCGTTCGTTGTCTGAGACCCTGCCAACCCGTATCGCCCCGTCCTGCGGGAACTCGTGACGAGACCCGTGTGTTTGTCCGATCTGCCGCAAATTCTGTGTCGAAACCTCCGTAATCCCATCCCCCAATCCGAGGGTCGCGGGCCCGTTTGCATCGACCAGGAGCGAACTAATCGAGGAATTCGTGACGTTTATCACGACCCATTCGGGCCGTTCGACAGCCCTGCCTCCTCGATAATCCCTGCGCGGGTCGTTCTTCTGACATCGAAAGGATTGGGTGAGACGAAGCGACGTACCGGGTACCGGAATGACCTCGACGCGACTGGCTCTCGGCACTGCGTCGCTTCACCACCTCGCTCGTCGGCTAGAACGTGAAGCGCTCATCCTGGCCGCACGGGACGCCGGCATCAGCCATTTCGACACCTCGCCCCTCTACGGCTTCGGCATCGCGGAACGGGCGCTCGGCGTGTTGTCGCGCGACGCAGACAACACCACCATCGCCACCAAGGTGGGGCTCTACCCGCCGGGCGGCACCGAGCAAGGGCGGGTGGCGGTCTGGGGGCGCAAGGCGCTCGGCAAGCTGATACCGGAGCTCTCGAAGCCCTTGGTCGATCTGAGCGTGAAGGCGGCGCGCCGCAGCCTAGACGCCAGCTTGCGGCGGCTCGGCCGCGAACGCGTCGATCTGTTGCTGCTGCACGAGCCGGAGCATCTCCTGTTTCCGAGCGACGAATGGCGCCATTGGCTGGATACCGAACGAGATCGCATTGGCGCCATCGGCGTTGCCGGCGAGGCTGCCAAGGTGCTGCCATGGGTGCTCTCGGGGGCAATGCAGGCGCAGGTCGTCCAGACGCGCGACAGTGCCGACCGTCAGGAGGCAGAACCGATTCGGCGTGCCGGTCGGTCGCCCCAGTTCACCTACGGCCATCTCGCGCGCCGTCCGAAGGCGCAGGCGCGCGACGTGGGCGACATCCTGCGCCAAGCCATCGCGCGTCATCCGGAAACGGTGCTGGTCGTCAGCACCCGACGCCTGGCTCGCATTCACGAATTGTCTGCCGCCTGTGCCTGAACGCCCGGAGGATTCGGCTCGGCGACCCGCGGTGGTCGGCCCCGCCCCTGCTCGCCTGTGGGCTGCCTGCCCCGCCGTGCGGCTTCGGCGGGCGACAGGCCGGGTGCTGCCATGATCCGCGACCTCGACCTCGCCGGTAACCCGGTGACCCGCCTCGCCTGCGAGGTGCTGATCGTCGGCGCTGGCTTGGCCGGCATCGCGATGGCAGCCGAGTTGGCGCGCCGCGGCGTGAGGGTGGTGGTCGTCGAGAGCGGCGGAAAAACGCAGGACGCCGAATTCCACTTGCTCAACCGCGTCGTCCAGACCGCGCAGGTCTACAGCGGCGCCGAATCGGGACGGTTTCGCTGTCTCGGGGGCACGTCGACGCGTTGGGGCGGTGCCATGATGCCGTTCCAGCCCGAGGATCTGGGGCCCCACACTGCCGGATGGGGCGACGCCTGGCCGCTGCGCCTGGACGAACTCCTGCCTCATCTGGCCACTGTCGAGCGGCATTTCTCGCTGCCCACCGACTCCTACGAAACCCCGGATCTGCTGGCCCAGCGAGCGGGCAGCCCCTGCCCCGAATTCATGGTGCGCGCCGCGAAATGGCCGCCCTTCGCGTCACGAAACATCGCCCATGTATTCGACGCTCAACTCGGCTCCGACACCGGACCGGAAGTCTGGCTGAACGCGACCGTGACGTCGATGGTGCTCGACGAGCGGGGGGCGGTGTCTCGCGTCCACGCCAGCAGCACTTCGGGCAAGTCGCTCGAGCTGTCGCCCTGGGAAGTGGTGATGGCGGCGGGCGCGATCGAAAGCACGCGGCTCCTGCTTGCACTCGACGCCGATCACGATCAGCGCGTATTTGCGCCCGACGATGTGATCGGCCGCTACTTCCACGACCACCTCTCGGCCCCGGTGGCCGAGGTGGCAGTCTCCGACCGGCAAGCGTTCCAGCGGCTGGTCGGGTTCCGCTTCCAGGGCGCGGCGATGCGCAACAGCCGCTTCGAACTTTCCGGCCGGGCGCGCGTCGCGCAGCGGTTGCCAGGCGCTTTCGCGCACGTCGCATTTTCTACCGATGGCCGGAGCGGCTTCGATGGTTTGCGGGAAGTGCTGCGAGCGCTTCAGCGCCGCCAGTTGCCCCATGGCGCAGACCTCGGCCTCATCGCGGCGAATGCCGGCTGGTTCGCCCGTGCGGGCTGGTGGCGGTTCATCCATCAGCGGGTGCTTCCGCCAGACGAGGCGCGTTATCAACTGCACCTGGTGACCGAGCAGCGCCCCACCGCGGGCAACCGCATCACCTTGTCGGCGTCACAGCGCGATATATTCGGTGTGCCGCTGGCGTCGCTCGACTGGCGGGTGTCGACCGACGACATCACCGCGGCCGAACAAGTCATGGCAAGGTTGCTCGGCTATTGGCGTTCGACCGGGCTGGCCGACCTCGGCGAGTTGATTGCCCATCCCACCGAGCGCTGGTCGCAGGCCATGGTGTCCGGTGGTGGCATCTACCATCCCGGCGGATCGTTGCGTATGGGGCTCACGGCGAAGCAAGGTGTGGTGGCGGGTGACCTGCGCAGCTTTGCGGTGCCCAACCTCCGGGTGGTGAGCACGGCGGTGTTTCCCTCCGGCGGCGGCGCCAATCCGAGCCTGATGCTGCTGTTGATGGCGTTTCGTGCAGCGGACGACATCCTCGCCGCCCGGACCAATCGTCATGGGCCGGGTTGAGGGAGACGCGCAGGTCGCGCCCGCTGCCCGGTCGACCGAGCCGGTCGCGGGCCCGAGATCACTGTTGACGGTGGTGATCCTGACCTTCAACGAAGCCCTGCACATCGAACGCGCCATTCGATCGGTTCGAAGGATCGCCACGCATATCGTCGTGGTCGATTCAGGCTCTACCGACGACACCGTCGAACTCGCGCGCCGTGCCGGAGCGTCGGTCCTGCACCACGCTTTCGTCAACCAGGCGCAGCAGTTCCAGTGGGCGCTCGACCACGCCGAGATCGACAGCGACTGGGTCATGCGCCTCGATGCCGACGAAACCGTCGACGCCGCGCTGCAGGATGAAATCCTGACCCGGCTGCCGCAACTCGGCGCCGACACCACCGGCATCAACCTGCGACGAAAGCACATCTTCATGGGTCGATGGATTCGCCACGGCGGGCGTTACCCGTTGCTGATGCTGCGCATCTGGCGCCGCGGCTTCGGACGGGTCGAGGACCGCTGGATGGACGAACACATCACCGTACGGGCCGGCCGGGTGATCACCTTCGACGCGACGTTCGCCGATCACAACCTGAACGACCTGGGTTATTTCATCGACAAGCACAACCGCTACGCCACGCGCGAGGCCATCGAGGTCATCAACCAGAAGCGCCGGCTCTTCGCACGCGACGAGCCCCTCAATTCGGCCAGCACCTCCCGCCAGGCGAGCGTCAAGCGTTGGCTCAAGGAGCGGGTGTTCAACCGCCTGTCGTTTTCGGCCTCGGCAACGCTTTATTTCATGCTCCGCTACTTCATCCAGCGTGGCTTTCTGGATGGTCGCGAAGGCTTGATCTACCACGTCCTGCAGGGCTTCTGGTACCGCTTCCTGGTGGGCGCCAAGGTCATCGAATTCGAACGCTGCATCGCCGATGTGTCCGATCGTCGCCTGGTCTTGCAACGCCTGTCGGCGGCCACCGGCTTCGATCTGCTGGCCGAGGCCGAGCGGCGCAGCGCCGTCACCGTGCCGGCAGCGCCTTCCTGACATGAGCGGCTCGTGCGAATCGCTCGCTTGCCGACGGGTGCCGATGCGCTTGGCGGG
>CAXTDH010000031.1:5607-13287 GCA_964242405.1 uncultured Rhizobacter sp.
GTTCGGTGTCGCGGGCCAGAACAGAGCCGGCGCCGACGATCGTGCCGGCGCCCACGCTGACCCCCGGCAGGAGGATGGCCCGCAGCCCGATGAAGGCATCCGCGCCGACCGTGATCGCAGCGGTTTTCAGCGGCACGACCGGATCGTTGAAGTCATGGGTGCCCGTGCAGACGTAGGCCTCCTGCGCAATCGTCGAACCGGCGCCGAGTTCGATCCGGTCCAGACAATAGGCCACCGCGCCCTCGCCGATGCACGACCGCTCCCGCATCGTCAGATTCCAGGGGCGGATGACACGCGCCGCCGCGTGTACGAACGGCACCGCGTCGAGCCGGGCCCCGAACAGCCGCAGCCAGACGAGCCGCCAGCGGTTGAGTGGCTTGGGTGTCCAGCTGCAGAAAACGGCCCAGCAAATGTTCCAGGCGAGCAGCTTCACCCGCACGCCGATGCCCCACGGCGAATGGGCGGCGCTCGCCTGCTGATAGATGCGGTAAGGGTTCATTCGCCGCGCCGTCGAAGCTGCGAGAAGTCGTCGATGAAGGCGTCGGCGATGCGGCCGAGCGTGAACCGCTCCACCGTGACCAGCCCGGCGGCGCTGTAGGCGCGCTGCCTCGGCTCGTCCTGCATCAGGCCGGCGAGCGTCTCGCCCAGGCTTTGCGCCCGATCCGCCGCAGCGAGCGCGAAGCTGTCACCGTTGCGGCCCGGCTCGAGGTAATCGCGGAAGCAGAGCAGGTCGCTCGTAACCACCGGGCAGCCTTGCGCCATCGCCTCGAGCGGTGCCAGGGGCAGCGCTTCGCCGTGAGCGGCGGTCGATGGGTAGACGAAGATTCGCGCCCGCCCGTAGATCCGGTTGAGCGCCGCCCGGTCGAACACCGGGCCGACCCATTGGACCTCCAGACCGAGTTGTGCCGCCAGGCCTTTCAACTCCTGCAGCAACGCCGCGCCACCGCCGCCCGAGGAAGCCTCGTGCGGCCCGACGACCACCAGACGCCAGCCACTGCGCAGTGGCAGCGGCATGCGCGAGACAGCGTGCAGCAGCAGATCGACGCCCTTTTCACGGTGGATGCGACCGACGAAGAGAATCTCCTTCTCGCGCTCTGGCCAGGTTCGAACCACGTCGGCAGACTCCTGCCAGGAGGAGACATAGTTGGGTATCACTTTCACCAGCGAGCTCACCGACGGCGCCTGCTCCCGCACCGCATCCGCCACCGCCGTCGAGACGCACTGCAACCGGTCGACCTTCCGGTAGAGCCGCATCTGGCCTTGTGGGTAGCGGTGAACCGACACGTAGACGACCCGCCGGCGCCGTACCAGCGACATCAGCATCGGCAGGAAGAACGTGTTGGTGACGACGATGTCGGCCCGAGGCAAGGCGGCGAGGCAACGCAGGGAATAGGCGAGATCGGCCAGCTTGGAGAGTACCCGCGACCGGGGCGGCTCGAAGGTGGAAACACGGTGGTGGCCGACGCCCTCGATGACTTCCTTGCGCGGCAAGCCGGGAAACAGCCGCGAGATGTGGTGAACCGCGAGGCCACGGCGCGCAAATTCGCGCCCGAGGTCGAACCAGAGTTTTTCGACCGAACCTCCGGTCACCGGCGGAACCGGCTGAAACGGCCCTTGCACGATCGTGATGTTCAATCACCCTCCCCTCGATGAGCGATGTCGGCTCGAGCCGCAATACACGGGAGCTTCGCACAACCGGCGCCGGGCTTGCTCTTCAACGCATGGCGATGCTCAGCGCACGACGGTGCCGGTCGACTTTTGTGCGGAGGAGGTGGTGGCCCAGTCGGTGGACAAGATCGGGGTGTCGACGAGTTGCATGTTGCTGATGGTCGTCCCACCGGCGCCCGTGCCGATCCGCAGCGCGACATCGCAATTGGTGCAGGCGTTGCCGCTGAAGATGGCGCCCAGCAACCGGGGCGCGAGGGTCTGATAGGGGGCGTTGCTTTCCACCCGCATCATGTTCATGTAGCCCTCGGCGTTCGCATAGTCTTCCCAGCTCGAGGTCGCGTTGGGTCGGTTCGCGGTCAGCTGATTCGACTTGACTTCCACGCCGATGGTTGCGATGCCGAAGTCCTGCGCATCCACATTGACAAAGACAGAATTGAGATACGACATCCAGCGCCCATTGGTGTTGGAAACCCGGTTTCCCGACACGATGACGTTGTATTGCGGCATGAATTGCTTGGCCGCCAGATTTTGGTAGGCGCGCAGGAAGATACCGCCGCCCTCGGCGATCGTGTTGCCGACGACGGCGACATCCTGAATCGCCGTCTGGTAGAGCCAGATCCCGCGTGGGTTCTGCGACAACGTATTGTCCTTGATGATCGATTTCTCCAGCCCCCAGACGAAGGTCGCATAGCGACTGGTGCTGTCGGGCACGATCTCCCAGGCGCGATCGACCGTGGCCTGCGGCGCGTGGTAGGCGACGAGGCGGCGCGTTTGCCCGGCGCCCTGGCCGGCGACGATTGCAACGCCGTAGTTCTCGGGAATCGACCCGGTGCCGAACGGATCGACCTGGAGGGTGTTGGCCGGGTCGCTGAACGTGTTGCTGCCCGCGCTCGAGACCGTGCCCAGGTTTTCGGTGCGCTGCCCGCCGCCGCCTTCGGTCAATATCGTTTCACCGTCGTTCCTCATCGTGTTGCTGATCGGACCGTAAGCGACATCGAAGGAATTGCCGACGACCGCGATACGGTGAGCGAAGTCGATGACCATCGAATGAACGGTCCCGCCCGCGTTCTGATTGCGGCCGTCACGGGTGAAACGATTGGCATGAAGATAGGCATCGTGGACCCGGACGAAAGCCGGTGCACCGTCGAGCCAGAGCGTGGTATTGCCTTCGAACAACAGGCCGCTCGAGTCGTCCAGACGGTAGGGGCCCTGACCGGAGATGCTGCCAGCCTGCTCGAAATCGCAATTGGCAACGACGAACTGCTGGTTGCCAGTCAAGTACATCTGCCGCGACGTCATCAGTCGAACCCGTACCCCTTGCAGAAAGACACGGCTGCTGCTCTTGAGCAGAGGGCCCTCGGTCGCGGTGCCCTTGTTGACGAGCGTCAGGTCCTTGATGCCGAGCAGATCGAGATTGACGCCGTAGAACGGGTAATTGGACTCATAACCGAGCTGAGTCGATGCCTTGCCAGCGCCTTGAACCACCACGTTTGAGCGGAGATTGATCACGCCTGCAAGACGGCAATTGCCGGCCGGAAGGCGCACCAAGCCACCGCCGAGGGAAGCAGCGAGGTCGATGGCCGCCTGCACCGCACGGGTGTCGTCGCGCTGCCCGTCGCAGCTCATCCGGGCCGCGAGACGGGCATCGGTCGCGGCGTCGATGCTGTTTCTCGCCAGCGCCGCGAAGTCGGCACCCCAACCCACGCCGAGTGCGAAGGGGTCGTTGCCGTGTGCCGCGAGCGCGCTGACCGGGCGATCGAGCGTGGCCGGGCCGCTGCCGTTGCCGTTGTCCACGACCACCGATGCGCTCGCCGTCGCGACCAGTGCGCTCGGCGCCACGACGCTCAACATGTACTCGTCGCTGTGCGCGGTGTCGATAGGCGCCGACAGACCGTCGACCGTGAGGCGCGGTGTCGAACCGGCGACCAGGAGGTTGCGGCCGAACACCTTGAACGATCCACCCGCCGTGAGGCGCAAGGTGTCCAGGTGCAGCGGGCGGGCGGCATTCAGCTTGACCTGTGCGCTGACGCCGGTGCCGTTAGCGACCCGCAGGATCAGTGCCGAGGGTGCGTTGGCCGGAATCTGCACCGCCACCCAATTGCTCGCGACCCGGTTGACGATCACCAGCGGCGCTGCCGGTGCGCCCTCGAAGTAGACACTGGGCGCACTGCCGAAATTGTCGCCCTGCAGGCTGACCACATCGCCCGGGTGCGCACTCGCGCTGGCGTTGACGACTGTGGGGTAGTTCAGGCCCGAAGGGCCCGGGGCCAAGGTGACGGCGGGCGACGCGGCGCTGCCGGCACTGATCGGCTGGTTCGAGAACCAGCAGCTCTTGACCGTGCCGTAGGCCGGATCACCGAAGACGCCATTGGTGCAAGCGGTGCTCGAAGTGAAGACGGCCGCCACGTTCCGCGTCGCCGCTCCGTACAGCACGTTGCGCGTGTCGGTGAAGTTGCAAGTCCCTCCTTCGGCGGCACACAGCGTCCAGCTGGCAGGGTCGATGGCCTGAGCCGCATACCAGCAAGCCTTGACGGTTCCATAGGCCGGGTCGCCGAACACGGCGTTGTTGCACGCGGTGGCGCCGACCATGACCTTGCTGACATAGGCCGCGACCGTGCCGTAGCGAATCTCATTGGAGCCGCTGAGGGCGCAGACCTGGCCCTCGTCTGCACAGCGGACCCACGTGGTGACGGCGGCGACGGCAGTGCCCGCCGGGTTCGAAGCAGCGAGAATCCGCTGCTGCGCGTCGGCCTGATCGACCGCCGTGGTCGTGGCCGAATCCGCCTCGTCGGAGCTCCCGCCGCACGCCGGCAGCAGGTGAAACGATAAGCCGCAAATGACAAAACGGAGAACTCGTGCAAGGGCGCAATACGGCGAGATGAAGGTCATTGAATGGGATAAATCGAGTAATTTCCAGGCGACGGGTCAAGACATTGCACCGAAGGCAGTCGGCCGTACGCTCGGACGAGCGATTCTTGTTCAGCAATTGGGGGGCGAAGTGAATTGTGGTAACCAGCTATTTCTGGATCGACCGGCACGCCCGACCTGCCTGCTTCTTGCGACAATTCTTATTGTTTCTGCTCGACATCATTCCCGAAGATGGCCGCCAACCACCCTACAGTCGTCGCTTACACACCGGTCGAACCACCGGCCCGTGCAGCGCTCGAGCCGATGTCGCGGAGCCGCCCGCTGCTGAGTTGGCTGGTCGACGATGCCTTGCCGCTCTGGGCGACGACCGGCGTCGATCGGCAGGGCGGCGGGTTCTTCGAGAAGATCGATCTGCAGGGCCTACCGGTCGAAGAGCCGCGTCGTGCGCGGGTCGTCGCGCGCCAGATTTATGTTTTCGCCACCGCCGAGCGGCGCGGCTGGCTGGCTTCGGCCGACGCGTTGGTCGAGCACGGCCTGGCGTTTCTGTTCGGCAGGTTGCGGCAGGCTGGCGGTGCGATCGCCGCGGCGGTGGACGTCGACGGCAACCCGGTGCGCACCGACTTCGACCTCTACGAACACGCGTTCGTCCTGTTCGCGCTGGCCAGCGCCTGCCGTGGCCGGCCCGACCGTGCGCACCTGCGCACCGAGGCCGAGTCGATCCTCGGGCGGATGCGCAGCGGCTGGGGCCATCCTGCCGGCGGTTTCGACGAGGCCAGGCCGCGAACACTGCCGCTGAAGTCCAATCCGCACATGCACCTGCTGGAGGCGGCGCTCGCCTGGGCAGAAATCTCGAGTGGCGCGGAGCAGCGAATGTGGCGTGCGCTCGGCGCCGAGATTGTCGAGCTGTGCCTGCGGCGTTTCATCGACGGCGAAGGCGCAGTACACGAATACTTCGACGCCGACTGGCAGCACATGGCGGGCCCGCAAGGGCGCGTCGTCGAACCCGGCCACCAGTTCGAGTGGGCTTGGCTGTTGTTGCGTTGGGCGGCGCATGAGCAGTCGACCGCCGCTGCAGACGCTGGCCGTCGGTTGCTCTCGATCGGCGAGGCGCACGGCGTCGACCCGGTTCGCGGCGTGGCGGTCAACGAGATCGACGACGAGTTCGAGGTCATCGATGCCGCTGCCAAAGTGTGGCCGCAGACCGAGCGTGTCAAGGCCTGGCACCTCGCCGCCTCGGCGGCCACGCAGCCGCCCGTGGAAGGCGCCGCCGCGGCGCTCGACAAGGCGGTGCGTGGCCTTTCGCAGTATGTGCTCGAGTCGCCTCGCGGCCTCTGGCGGGAGCAACTGGCAGCCGACGGACGGTTCGTGTCGGAGGATTGCCGGGCGAGCAGCCTCTATCACATCGTGTGCGCGATCGACGTGCTGACCGACGACGCGGTGGCCGATCGTCTGCCGACAGCCGGGCCGCCGGCATGACGGCGAGCGGCGAAGCGCTCATCGGGCGCACCCGGCCCTCGGCCGATCCGCATCCTCACCGGGTGGTCATCTACCGCCTGGGAAGCCTGGGCGACACGGTCGCCGCCCTCCCCTGCCTGCAAGCGGTGGAACGAGCCTATCCGAAGTCCGAACGTATCGTGCTGACCAATTTCCCGGTGAGTTCGAAGGCCGCGCCGCTGGCAGCCGTCCTCGAGGGCAGCGGGCTGGTGCAGCGGTTCATGGCCTATCCGGTCGGCACCCGGTCGGTGACCACGCTGTTGCGGCTGCGAACCGAGCTGCGTGCGCTCGGTGCCGACACCCTGATCTACCTCACGCCGAGCCGGGGCTTGCTGGCAGCCTGGCGCGACGCGGCATTCTTTCGCCTGTGCGGCTTTCGCCACATCGTCGGCCTGCCGCTGACGGCCGATCTGCAGGCCAACCGGCCGCTCGCCGGTGGTGCTGTCGAGGCGGAATGCGCCCGTCTGGCGCGCTGCCTGGCACCGCTCGGCCCCATCGACCTCGACGATCCGTCGGCCTGGAGCCTGCGCACGACCGAAGCCGAACGCGCCGAAGCACGGGTCGCGCTGGCGGGCGCACACGAGCTCCCGCGCATCGCCATCAACATGGGTGGGAAGGTCGTGAAGAACGACTGGGGCGCGGCGAACTGGTGCGCCCTGGTGACGCGGTTGCGCAGCGTGTGCGCGGGCCATGCGCTGGTCTTCATCGGCGCCGACGAGGACGCGGCGCGTTCAGCACGCGTCGGCGCGCTCTGGCCCGGGCCGGTCGTCAACCTTTGCGGCAAGGTCTCGCCCAGGGTCAGTGCCGCGGTCATGAGCGGTTCTCGCCTGTTCATCGGCCACGACTCCGGGCCGCTGCACCTCGCCTCCTGCGTGGGCGTGCCGTGCGTCGGCATCTACGGCGACAACAACCCCCCGGGGAAATGGCATCCGCGGCTCGGCCACCACCGCATCATCCACGACATGCGCGGCGTACAGGCGATCGAGGTCGAGCAGGTTGCGGGCGAGGTGGAGGCAGCGTTCGCCACCGGGCCGTCCAACGTCGTCGACCGTACGCCGCGGTCGACGTCCGCGGCCGCTGACGAAAGACAGTCGCGGTGAGGCTGCTCCATCTTCTGCGCTCGCTGGACCCCGCGGGCGGCGGGCCGATGGAAGGCGTGTTGCAGAGCGGGCTCGCCTGCATCGAACAAGGGCATGAGGTCGAGGTGGCAACGCTCGACGATCCGTCGGCCGACTACCTGGTCGGCTACCCGCTTCGCGTCCATGCGCTCGGTCCGGCAGCCGGTGGTTATGGCTACAGCGCAGCACTCGTTCCCTGGCTGCAGCGGCATGCGGCCAGCTATTCCGGGGTCGTCGTCAACGGCCTCTGGCAATACCACGGCCTGGCCGCCTGGCGCGCGTTGCGTGGCTCGGTCACGCCCTACTTCGTCTTTCCTCACGGCATGCTCGATCCCTGGTTCAAGCACGCTTATCCGCTCAAGCACCTGAAGAAGTGGCTGTACTGGCCCTGGGCCGATTACCGCCTCCTGCGTGACGCCCGGGCGGTGCTGTTCACCTGCGAAGAGGAGCGGCTGCGGGCGCGCGAGTCGTTCAGGCTGTACCGAGCGCGTGAACGAGTCGTGGCCTTCGGCACCCGCGCGCCACCCGGCGA
>CAXTDH010000032.1:0-13271 GCA_964242405.1 uncultured Rhizobacter sp.
GATGGCGGCGGGATGATCCTCGACATGATGTGCCACTGGCGCTATGTGCTCGACAACCTGTTCGGCGAGGTGCAGTCGATCTCCTGCCTCGGCACCACCCACATCCCCGAGCGCTGGGACGAGGACGGCAAGCCCTACGCCGCGACCGCCGACGACGCCGCCTACGCCACCGTGCAGCTCAAGGGCCACGCGGGCGAGCCCATCATCGCCCAGCTCAACATGTCGTGGGCGACCCGCGTGCGGCGCGACGACCTGGTCACCTTCCACGTCGACGGCACGCACGGCTCGGCGGTCGCCGGGCTGACCTCGTGCCGGGCGCAATCGCGGGTGACGACGCCGCGGCCGGTGTGGAACCCGGACGTCCGGCAGACCCTGAACTTCTTCGACCAGTGGCAAGAGGTGCCCGACACGATGGTCCACGAGAACGGCTTCAAGATCCAGTGGGAGCACTTCATCCGCCATGTCGCCGAAGACGCACCCTACCGCTGGACGCTGCCCGAGGGCGCGAAAGGCGTGCAACTGGTCGAGGCCGCGCTCGCCAGCTGGCGCGAGCGGCGCTGGGTCGACCTCGAGCCGCTGGCGATCTGATCGGAGACCGCCGATGACGCCGACCTTACATGGAGGCCGCCGATGACGCCGACCTTACATGGAGGCCACCCATGACGCTCACCTTGCCCGGAGGCCGCCCATGACGATCACCCTGCCGCTGCCCACCGCCGACGGCCGCCTCGAGCGCTACGCGCTGCGGCGTGCCGACCCGATCGTCGCTGCACCCGCCGGCATCTCCTTCAACCGCACCGCCTATTCCGCGGCGCACGTCGTCGCCGACCCGCGGGCGGCGGTCGACCCCTGGTTGCACGCTGCCCTCGACTGGGATGCGACGATCGCCTACCGGCGCCGGCTGTGGTCGCTCGGTCTCGGCGTGGCCGAGGCGATGGATACCGCTCAGCGCGGCATGGGCCTCGACTGGCCGACCTCGCTCGAGCTGATCGCGCGCACGCTGGACGCTGCCCGCGACGTTCCCGGGGCGCTCGTCGCCAGCGGTTGCGGTACCGACCACCTCGATCCGGCGACCTCGCACGGCATCGACGACGTGATCCGCGCCTACGAGGAACAGATGGCCGCCATCGAGGCGCTCGGCGGCCGGCTGATCGTGATGGCCAGCCGGGCGATGGCGCGGGCGGCGCGCGGCCCGGACGACTACATCCGCGTCTACGACCGGGTGCTGCGCCAGGCCCGCGAACCGGTCGTGCTGCACTGGCTGGGAGCGATGTTCGACCCGGCGCTCGCGGGCTACTGGGGGTCTTCGGACGATGCCAGCGCGATGGACACGGCGCTCGCGGTCATCGGCGCCAACCCGGCCAAGGTCGACGGCATCAAGATCTCGCTGCTCGACAAGGAGAAGGAGATCGCGATGCGCCGGCGCCTGCCGCCCGGCGTCCGCATGTACACCGGCGACGACTTCAACTACGCCGAGCTGATCGCCGGAGACGGGCAGGGCGGCGCGCTGAACCGGCAGCACAGCGACGCGCTGCTCGGCATCTTCGACGCCATCGCCCCGGCCGCGAGCGCCGCACTCGCCGCGCTCGCCGCCGGCGATGTCGACCGCTTCCACGCCGTGCTGGCACCGACCGTGCCGCTCTCGCGCAAGATCTTTGCCGCGCCCACCCGCTTCTACAAGACCGGCGTCGTCTTCATGGCCTGGCTCAACGGCCACCAGAGCCACTTCACGATGGTGGGTGGCCAGCAGAGCGCTCGTTCACTGCTGCACCTGGCAGAGGTGTTCCGGCTCGCCGATGCGGCTGGCCTGCTCGAGCAGCCAGACCGGGCGGCAAGCCGCATGCGCCAGCTGCTGGGGCTCCACGGCATCGAGGATTGAGTCGCAAGGCAACGAGTCCCGCACAGCCGCCCGGCTGCGCCAGCCGCTCTGGACGACCGCGATCAGGCGCTCCGGATTCATCTACAGGCTTTGAAAAGAAACGATGCGCGATTTTTCAATCGACCACCGCTGGCTGTCGATCAACACCGCCACCGTTCGTGCGCAATGGCCGCTCGACCGCATCATCCGGGAGTGCGCGGCCCGCGGCATCCAGGCCGTCTCGCCGTGGCGCGACCAGGTGGCAGCCGCCGGCATAGACCGCATCGCCGCGGCATTGCGTGAGTCCGGCGTGACGCTCTCGGGTTACTGCCGCGGCGGCATGTTCCCGGCCTCGACGGCGGCCGGACGGCAAGCGGCGCTCGACGACAACCGGCGCGCGATCGACGAGGCCCATGAGCTGGGCGCCCCTTGCCTGGTGCTGGTGGTCGGCGGGCTCCCCGGCGCGCTCGCCGGCAAGGCCGAGCACAAGGACATCGCCGCCGCGCGCAACGACGTCCGCGACGGCATTGCCGCCACGCTCGAACACGCCCGCGCCGCCGGCCTGCCGCTCGCCATCGAACCCCTGCACCCGATGTACGCGGCCGACCGCGCCTGCGTCAACACGCTCGAGCAGGCGCTCGACCTCTGCGACGCGCTCGATTCCGACCCGTCGCCAGCCGGTGCCAAGGCCGCGCTCGGCGTAGCCGTCGACGTGTACCACGTCTGGTGGGATCCGAAGTTGGAGCAGCAGATCGCCCGCGCCGGTGCGTCCCGCCTGCTGGCCTTCCACGTCTGCGACTGGCTGACGCCGACCACCGACCTGCTCAACGACCGCGGCATGATGGGCGACGGCGTGATCGACATCCCGCGCATCCGCGGCTGGGTCGAGGAGGCCGGCTACGCCGGTCACAGCGAAGTCGAAATCTTTTCCGCGGCGGACTGGTGGCGCCGCGACGGCGGCGAGGTGCTCGACACCTGCATTGCGCGGCATCGCCGCGTGGTGTAATCGGCTGCGATCTTCCTTTGCAAGGTTATCCGGCCCTCCGTCGGAGCGGTACTCGACAGCGAACACCCCGTCCCCAGTCGATGCTGCGAAACGCCACTCCACTGGCCTTGCTGGCGTCGGCCGAAGCGAGCCTGCTGCTCGCGGACGTCGACGCGGCAAGCGCGCAAGCGCAACAGGCGATGGCGCTCGCCCTTGCGCTCGGAGACCGCGTCATGCAGGCGCGGGCCGCGACCCTCGGCGCACGGGTATTTCTCGTCCGCGATGAGAGCGAGGAAAGCATGGCCATGGCGCTGCGAGCCATCGATCTGTGTCGGGCGATCGGCGATCGGGCCACGCTGGCCAAGGCGCATGGCGTGGCCGCGCGGGTCCTGCTCAGAATCGGTGATACCGACGCTGCGCTGACGGAGTGCATGGCTGCTCTGGAGGCGTCCGAGGGGAGCAACGACCCCGAAGCGCTGGGCGCCCCGATGCGTGAACTCGCGAACGTCTATGGACATCTGCGGCAATGGGACAAGGCGCTCGAGTTCGCGGACGCTTATTGCGAGACGGCGCGGCAACTCGGCAATCGAGCGACCGAAAGTGCCGCGATCGATACCGTGGCCTGGATCTACGGTGCGATGCGCGAAGAAGCGGTCGAGCGGGGCGACATGGTGGCGGCCGATCGCCATGCGAACGAATCCGAGTGTCGGTCCAGGGTCGCGATGACGATGGCAAGAGAGGCCGGCAGCTATATCGGCGAGGGCACCTGCATGGCCAACCTGGCCGAGTCGCTGTCGGACCTCGGTCGACACGCGGAGGCGCTGGCGATGCTCGACGACTGGCCCGGCGATGCTGCCCGCATGACGCTGACGTTGCGCTCGCATCACGACCACACGCGCGGCATCGTGCTCACGCGACTGGGTCGACACCGGGAAGCGATCGAGCTGCTGAGCCGGTGTGTCGTCGACGCACCGAGTCGTCCCCTGGAAATCACCGCGCTTCGAGCACTGACGGAAGTGCTCGAGAATGCCGGCGACTTGCGCGCTGCGCTGCGGCACCACAAGCGCCTGTCCGTCCTGGTATCGGAGCAGAGTTCGGAGCGGGCGCGGCGCGCGGCCAGCGTGGCTGCGGTTCGGCTTGAAACCGCCACGGCGCACGCCCGGGCCAGTCTCTACGAGGCGCAGGCCAGCGATCTGGCGCGTGTCAACGCTCAGTTGAACCTGCGTTCGCGGGACTTGCAGCGCCTGGCCCTGGAGGATCCGTTGACGGGCCTGCCCAACCGTCGCAGGCTCGACGAGTTGCTGTCCGTCGCCGCGCATGGCTACTCGATGGTGATGATCGATGTCGACCACTTCAAGCGCGTCAACGATGAACATTCGCACTTAGTGGGCGATGCCGTGCTGTGCGAGCTGGCGGCGCTGTTGCGGAGCAATTGCCGCCATCGCGACGTTGCCGTCCGATTCGGCGGCGAGGAGTTCATGCTGCTCCTGCACGACGTGACCGTGGACGGGGCGGTGGCAGCGGCCGAGCGAACCAGGGCAGGTATCGAATCCCATGCCTGGGCCACGTTGTCACCCGGCCTGGCGGTGACCGCCAGCTTCGGCATCGCCTCCGGCAGCGAAGCCGAAGGCAGCCTGGGCCTGCTCGCGCTGGCCGATCAACGGATGTATGCGGCAAAGGCAGGCGGCCGAAACCGGGTGGTCGGGCCGCCGTGAACGAACCGCAGCGTGGCTGCCGGCCCGCTCGACCTGCACCGTCTCGCGCCGCTGGCGTGCTTCCTGGCGCCTAGATCACTTCGTGGCCTTGGGCAACCCCCTGTTCGCGGAGTTCGACGCTCGTGAACGTGCCGAATCAGGTATGCTGTACGTAATTACAGTAGTTTCACTCAAGCGGACTCGTCGGCGGAGTGTGCTTCGGCGTCAGCTCGGTGTAAAAAATGGCCCGAACAAGATTGCAGGACGGCAGGTCGCGGCGGACAGGCGGCACCGGGCATGCGCTCGCCCCGGCCGGTGACGACTTCAAGGCGGTCGTCGAACTGATCGAGGCTGCCCGCCAGCAGACCTTCCAGGCGGTCAACGTCGCGTTGATCGACCTCTACTGGCAGATCGGTGGGCACATCAGTCGCAAGATCGCCGTGGCGGAGTGGGGCGATGGTGTGGTCGACCGGTTGGCCGCGCACATCGCCAGCCTCTACCCCGGGTTGCGCGGCTTCACGCGGCCCAATCTGTTTCGCATGCGGCAGTTCCACGAGGCCTATGCCGGCGTCGACCTACAAGTCTCGGCACTGCTGAGACAAATCTCCTGGACGCATCACCTCGTCATCTTGAGCCAGAGCAAGCGAGCCGAGGAGCGTGAGTTCTACCTGCGGCTCGCCGCCCGCGAGAAGTGGTCGAGCCGCGAGCTCGAGCGCCAGTACAAGCTGGCGCTGTTCGAGCGGGCGGCCGTCAAGCCGCCGAGGGTCTCGGCGGCACTGAAACAAACGCATCCAGAGGTGGAAGGCGCCCTCAAGGACGCCTACATGCTCGAGTTCCTGGGCCTGCCGGCGGGCCATTCGGAGGCCGACCTGCACGCCGGCCTGTTGGCCAAGCTGCGTGAGTTCCTGATCGAGCTGGGGCGGGACTTCTGCTTCGTCGGCTCGGAGTATCCGTTGCAGGTGGGCGGCCGTGATTTCGCGCTCGATCTGCTCTTCTTCCATCGGGCGCTCAATTGTCTGGTCGCCATCGAGCTGAAGGTCGGGCGCTTCGAGCCGGAGTACCTGGGCAAGCTCGCCTTCTACGTCGAGGCGCTCGACCGCGACTTTCGCAAGTCGCACGAGCGCCCGGCGATCGGCGTGCTGCTGTGTGCGAGCAAGGATGACGAGGTGGTCGAATACGCACTCAGCCGGACGGCGAGCCCGGCGCTGATCGCCGAGTATCAGACGCAACTGCCCGACAAGGCGCTCTTGCGGGCGAAGCTCCGCGAATTGTTCGTGTCGGGTAGAAACGAGTAGATGACACCGGTCGGAAGCCAATAGCATCCGGACTCGTCGGCGTTCTTTCGGCTATCGGATGCTCCGCATTGGAGCGTCGTGAACTGCAATCCGTGTGATCCAAAAGGTCTTTCGCATGCAAAAGCAAAACCTGTCGATGAAGCGATCAATGGCCGGCCTCTGCCTGGTCGCAATGCTCACGACGCTGGCAGCCTGCGGCGGTGACGACGACGATGCCGCGCCGCCCACCCAGCGTGCCACCGCCTACGGCACGGTCGTCGGCACCGATGACACGACCAACAGCGGAACTTATTCTTGGAAGGGCGTGCCGTATGCGGCAGCGCCGGTCGGTGATCTTCGCTGGAAGCCGCCGGTCGATCCCGTGGCCTGGACTGCTCCGAAGACCACCCAGCAATTCGGCAATGCCTGCGCGCAATCCGGCCGTCTGTACGGGCCGGGGCTGAACAATAGATACGACGCGACCATCGGCACGTCGATCGGCCAGACGCTCGGCTCGGAAGACTGCCTCTACCTCAATGTCTGGCGGCCGGCGACCGGCGCGACGCAGCTGCCGGTGATCGTCTGGGTGCACGGCGGCAGCAACATCTCCGGCTACACGGCCGACCCGATGTACGACGGCGCCAATCTCGCCCGCACCGCGAACGCCGTCGTCGTCACGGTGAACTACCGGCTCGGCGTGTTGGGCTTTCTCAACATGGCGCAACTCAAGACCGGCGAGGCGCAGAACGACTCGGGCAACTTCGCGATCCTCGACGTCGTCAAGGCGCTCAAGTTCGTCAATGCCAACATCGGCAATTTCGGCGGCGATCCGGCCAAGGTCACGCTGATGGGCCAGTCGGCCGGCGCCGTGGACATCTACGCGGTGATGGTGTCGCCGCTGGTCGTCAACGCCAATCCCTCGCTCGTCCACCGCCTGCTGCCGATCAGCGGCGGCCTCTCGCTGGCCGCCGAGCTACCGGCCGGCAGCATTCCGACCCTGGCACCCGCATCGGCCTATGCCGGCCAGGGCTCGCTGTTGCTCACCCAGTTGCTGATCGGCGACGGCCTGGCTGCCGACAACACCCCGGCGCAGGCGTACATCGCGTCGAAGACGACAGCGCAACTCGCCACCTACCTGCGCAGCAAGCCTGCCGACTCGGTGCTCGCGACCGTGCTGACCAAGCTCGCCCCGGCGGGCGCCTCGGGCTCCGGGCCGATTCCCGACGGCAACGTCGTGCCGACGAGCGCCATCGCGGCGATCAAGGCAGGCCAGTACCTGAAGGTGCCGATGCTGGTCGGTAACACCCGCGACGAGGGCAAGCTCTTCCCGACCTTCTTCCCGCTGGCCGGCGGCACGGGCAGCGGCCGCCTGCTCAACGACGCGACGGTCTTTTCGACAGCCTTCAACTACGACCCGAACGCGGCGCCGCAGTCGACCCTCGCGCAATGGATCCCCCCGCCATACCAGCCGCTCGCGACGCCGGTCACCGGCTTCAACGCGGTCGCCGACAAGCTCACCAACATCTTCTTCTTCGCGAGCCGCGACAACCTCCTGAACGCCGCGAAGACGCAGCAGGCCAACATCTGGTACTACCGCTTCGACTGGGACGAGGAGCCGACGCCGTTCAACGACATCTACGGCGCGGCCCACGCCTTCGACCTGCCGTTCGCGTTCGGCAATTTCGGCCCTTCGCTCTACGCCAGAATTTCGTACACCACGGCGAATCAGCCCGGCCGGCAGGCGCTGTCGGACGCGATGATGCGCAGCATCGGCGCCTTCGCACTGAACGGCGACCCGAACAACGCGAGCCTGGGCATCACCTGGCCGGTGTGGCCGGCGACCCTGGTGTTCGACGCGACGCCGGCGGCGAAGGCGCTCACCGTCCAGTGAGCGGGCCGGGCGGCCTCGCCTGACGAGCGGTTTCAAGGCCGGCCGCTTCACCCGTATCGCTTCTGGCAGTTCTCGCAATAGAAGCTGCGCCGGTCGAGCGCGCCGGTGTGCGCCTTGATCAGCGCGATGTGGCAGCGCGGGCAGGTCTTCTTGTTGTGCACCAGCCAGTGCTGGCTGAGCGTGTCGCCGCGCCAGACGGCCGAAGTGCCGTCCAAGTCGGCCTTCTTCCACTCGTAGAACTCGAAGGTGTATAGACGCGCCTGCTCCACCATCTTGCGCAGGACAGTGGCAGGCAGAGCGCCGACGATGGAAAGCGGATGCAGCCGGATGCGGAAGAAGATTTCGTTCTTGATCACGTTGCCGACCCCGGCGAAGATCGTCTGATCCAGCAGGGCATCGCAGACCAGTGTCTCGGGGATGGCTTTCAATTTCTTTCGGGCCAGTGCCGCATCCCACTGTTCGGCCATCACGTCGCCGCGCCAGTCGTACAACTGGTTCAGTGGCAAGTCGACGAACCTTGTCGAGCAACTGTAGAAGTTGATCTCGTCTCCGTTCTCGAAGCCGAGGCCCAGGCGGATGGGTTTGTCCTTGCGTTCGTTGATGCAATAGCTTCCCAGCATCAAGAGGTGCACGCGCAGGGTGAACGCCCCGAGTTCGACCAGGAATTCCTTGCCGAAGCTGTGCAGCCGAAGGATCCGCTGGTGGAGCAGGCGCTCCTTGGGCGCCGGCGTGTTGCCCTCGACGCGCACGATCTCGCGGCCAACGAAAATGCCGGCTCGCTCCTTGAGCAAGACGATCGACGGGCCTTCAGCCATGCACCGGCCGGCGACGGCGCCCGAACCAGGCGACCATCGCACCCCCGCCTGCCAGCAGCAGCCAGGTGGACGGCTCGGGCACCGCGGCCGTGATCGCCGCGGCGGCGAAGCCCTGCATCGCCAGTGCTTGCTGCGACGTGAAGCCGAGGTCTTGCGAGACAGTGTCGAAGCCGAGCACGCGCGGATCCAGGCCGGTGATCTCGCCGAAGTCGACGAGCGCATGCAGATAGTAGCCGTAGGCGCTCGCGTGGTAGCTGTCCGACGCCCAGAGGTTGACCTGGCCCGCGGCGATGCCGTCGTACGGATTCGGATCGGCGAAGCCGGCGATGATCGCGTTGTTCCAGGCCCGACCGACCGGGTTGATCCGGTCGACGAACGACGGGTTGTCGGCTTTTGCGACGTCGTAGCCCTTCTCGACGTCGATCCCCATCTGCAGGATCGAGCCGCCGCACCACGGGCTGGTGCTGGTGCAGGCTGGTTGGTAGGTCAGGTCGGCGCGCGACCAGGTAGCCGTCAGGCTGATGTCGACGTTCGGGTTGCGCGCCTCGAAGACGCTGCCGAGGATGCCGGTGTAGGTGCTGAGCTTGGCCGGGTTGTTGGGCGCGCCGAAGTCGAGGTTGCTCTGGCCGTGCATCACCACCTTGTCCCATGACCGATCGATCAATGCGAGGCGGTTGTTGTAGTGGAAGTCGAGGTTGCTGCCCGGCTCGGTCTCCAGATACACCTTGTAGTCGAGGCCGCGGTCGACCGTCATCTGCTTGAAGAGCGCGGGCACGCCGCCGAGGTTGGTGCCGACCAGGTCGGTCACGGTGTTCGTCTTGTAGCGCATGACCGAGGGCGTCAGTTCGCCGTAGGTGAAGCTGTTGCCGATGAACAGGATCGATGTCTCCGCAGCCGCCGGCGCAGCGTGCAAGCTGGCGAACAGGGTGAGGGCGACGAGGCCGAGCCGTGCGGTGGCAGTGGGCGCTTGGGTGGTGGGTTCGATCGACTTCTCTGCGGAATGGGTGCTCATGAGCTTGTCTCCTTTTGATCTGGATGGTCGTGCACTGAAGAGCGAAGCCCCTGGCGGCCCCCACGCCTGGGGCCGCTGCCGAGCCCAGCCGATGCCAACTCGCATCGATCCGTTTCGCCGCAGCCGTGCAACCGGCCGGACCTACAATCGGCGCGTTCCATGACCGCACCACCACTCGTCGTCATCGGCGCCTCTGCAGGGGGTGTGGAGGCCCTCCGTGTGCTGGTCGGCGGCTTGCCTGTTGATCTGCCGGCGGCGGTCTGCATCGTTCTGCACGTGCCGCCGCATTCGCCGTCACGCCTGGCCGAGGTCTTGCAACGGGTGTGCAAGCTACCGGTGACGGCCGCGGACGACGGCGAGGTGCTCACGAGCGGGAAGGTCTACACGGCGAGCGCGGACCGTCATCTGATGGTCGACGGCGCGACGCTCCGATTGACCCGCGGGCCCAAGGAATCCCGGGCGCGGCCCGCGATCGACGTGCTGTTTCGATCGGCGGCGGTCTCGTGCGGCCAGCGGCTCGTCGGTGTCGTCCTGACCGGCATGCTCGACGATGGCACCGCGGGGTTGTGGGCCATCAAGGACCGTGGCGGCCGCGCGTTGGTTCAGTCTCCCGAATCGGCAGAATATCCATCCATGCCGGAAAGCGCGAGTAAATTGGTCCAGATCGACGCTTCGTTGCCGATCGAAGCACTGGCTGTCGAGATCGAACGACAGGTGCGTGACCTGCCGGCCCTGGACGCGGGCCTGCCGGCACCCACCTCCATGAAGATCGAGATGACGGTCGCTGCCGAAGGCAACGGGCTGAACGCCGGCGTAATGCGGCTCGGCAAGGTGTCCGAGTACACCTGTCCCGATTGCCACGCCGTGCAGATGCAGGTCGACGAGGGCGCGGTCACCCGTTTCCGCTGCCATACCGGTCATGCGGTTTCGATCAAGACGCTGCTGGCCGACGTCAACGAATCCATCGACACGGCGCTCTGGGAGGCGCTGCGTGCCGTCGAGGAACGCATCCTCCTGCTGCGCCACATGGGTCGGCTGGCCCAGGCGTCGGATGACGCGCAGACCTGCGCCGAGTGCGAGCGGCAGGCGGCCGATGCGGCCGAGCGGTCGGAGTCGTTGAGGGCCCTGGTGCTCGACCCGAAGCTGTTCGGTCACACGCCTCGATCCGGCGACTGATCGGGCCGGCGATTGATCGAGCTGTCGCCGGCGCCTCACGGCGAACAGGTGTAGTTCGATGCCAGCTTCGCGGCGGCAGTGTCGTTGGCCGGGCCGGCGTAACGGGGGTATTGCGGATACGGGCAGAGAGGCCTTGCGAAACTCAATGCGCCTGCCGTGTCTCGTTTCTCGGCGCTGAGTGTTCCGGGTGCGACGCCCTTGGCGACCCATTGATCCAATGCCGCCAGCAAGTCCGACGTGTCGGCCCCCGGGCCGCCGGCGCAATGATCGACCCCTGGGGCGATATAGAACCGGGTGGAAGCGTCTGCATTCACCGTCCCGACGGTCGTTCTCATGTTGGCCACGTATTCGGCCGTCGAATTGGCGCTGAGCGCCGAGTCATTGCCGCCATGCCAGACAATCAGCTTGCCACCACTTTGGATGAACGGACGAATATCGGTGTTCGTCGCGTCGTTGAGAGCGGCCATTGCATAAAGCGCATTCTGGTTCTGATCCCAGGGCGTGTAGGTCAATGAATTGGCGGCGGAATTACGGGCGAGGTAATTCTTGACCGTCGTATCCTGAAACAGGAATTGCAATGCAGTGGCAACGTTGCCGCCGCCCGTCACCCAGGCCGGCCAGGCGCCCGCGTCGTCCTCGTTGCCGGTGAGGCTCCAGCCGGCATTGCGGAATGTCGGGCTGCCGGTGAACACGGCGTCGGTCGTCCATGAGGTCGCGATCGCCAACTGGGCATCGGAGAGGCACGTGTCACCCGTGTCGGCGCCTCCAACGCAGCGCAAGGCGGCCACATTGGCCACCGCCGGTGTGCAGGCAGCGCGGTTCGAGACGACGCCGTCGACGATGCCGTCCAGGCCATCGCAGGCATCGCGTACCTTCTTGGCAAGAAGCGCTGTCTTCGCCGGATTGAACGCGCCGCCAGGTGCTGCCAACGCCTTCGCGGTGCGATTGAACGCGCCCATGAGGCCGACCCAGTTGTAGGCGGGTGCACGCGCGATCACGCCGTCGAACAGGTTGGGATTTCGCTGCACCGCCATCAATGCCTCGCGCCCGCCGTTCGAGCAGCCCTCGAAGTAGGATTTGGTCGGCGCGACGCCGTAGGCCGCCGTCACCGCTTCGAGTGCGGTGGACATGACGGTCGGCACCGAAAGACTGCCGAACAGCTGCGCCGCGACGGTGTCGGTCAAGGCGAAGTCGGCGGACAACACGTTTCCGCTGTGGCCGGAATCGCTCGCGACGGCTGCATAGCCTTGCGTGAGCGCGGGCACCGACAACGACGGTATGGCACCGTTGTAACCCCCGCCGCCGCCGTAGTAGAGCTTGCCGTTCCAGGTGTCGGGCAACCGCATCTCGAAGTTGAGGGCTGGAGAGAGGGTGCCGTTGACCTTGCAGTACGTCGGCACGGCGCCGCTGGCTGCAACGGCGACCGCAGTAAGGGTCGCGCCGGCGATCGTTTTGCCTGACAGGGCTGCGCAGGCCTGCTGTGCAGAGATCGTTTGCGCCGTGGGCGTGTCGTCATCGGAGGAGCCGCATCCTGCCAGCAGAACGCCGCTCAAGGCAGTGGCCAAGAACCTCGTCGGAGGGGTGATCATTCTGTTTGTCTCCCGGTATTGCCACTGCTCTTCGTCAGTGGTTCAAGGACAGTGATCTCGAAGCTTCAGGACCCGATGGTTCGCCGACCGGTGTATGGTTGTCAACCGTCAGGCTTAGGTGAAAGCCCGAACGAAGTCGATGGACCTCAGACACGACCTCGAGGCGACGGAGTAGTCGAGGCCGACAAGCGTGCAATTCCGTGGATGCCGAGGCCGAGGCCAAGGCACGGGATGCGATTCGTCACCGCCGGAAGGAGGCACCATGACAAGTGCGACGCTCGCGTATCGGTTGCTGCTGGCGATGACCCTGGGCGCCGCCCTGCCGGCTTGTGGCGGCAGCGGCGACGCCGCCCGCAATGGCGCATCCGCTCTCGAAGCCGCTCCTGTCGCAGACGCTGCGGCTGCCGGCGGCGCTTCTGTCGAGGCGTCGAGTGCGGCTGCGTCTTCGGTCACGAAGCTGCAGCGCTATCAGATCGACCCGGCCAAGGTGTTCGTTGCCGGCATCTCGTCCGGCGGGTTTGCGGCTGTCCAGCTGCACGTCGCCCATTCGTCGACGTTCAAGGGAGCCGCCATCTACGCCGGCGGCGTGTACTGGTGCGCAGGCGCCCTGGGCGCGGTGGGTGCCCTGACGAACTGCGGCGGCCTGACGCTTCCGAACAACCAGGCCTCGTATAACCGCACGCTGGCCGCGTCCATGGCCTATCTCGATCAGCAGTCATTGTTTGGCACCATCGATCCGGCTGCGAACCTGCGGGGCCAGCCGGTCTATCTGTGGTCCGGCACGCTGGACAAGGTCGTCAACCCGCTCGAGATGGCCGACCTGGAAACCGAATACCGCCACTACGGCGCCAACGTTCGCTTCGACCGTTCGTTTCCCGCGGCGCATGGCTGGGAATCGCCCGCGGGCGAATTGGCGTGCGGCACGTCGGGGAGCCCGTACATGGTCAATTGCTCGTTGAACGGCGCCGTCTACGACT
>CAXTDH010000033.1:0-13220 GCA_964242405.1 uncultured Rhizobacter sp.
CCGGCACGCGCGCCGCCGCCGACCGCGGCGAGCTCGCCTTCGGCACCGTCGACACCTGGCTCATGTGGCAACTCACCGGCGGCCGCGTGCACGCGACCGATGTGACCAACGCATCGCGCACGCTGCTGCTGAACGTGCGCAGCAACACCTGGGACGAGGAACTGCTCGAGCTTCTGCAGATCCCGCGTTCGATGCTGCCGCAGGTGCGGCCATCGAGCTGCGCGTTCGGCGAGACCACCCCCGATGTGCTGGGCGCGGCGATCACCATCGGCGGCGTGGCCGGCGACCAGCAGAGCGCGCTCTTCGGGCAGGCCTGCTTCAAGCCGGGTCTCGCGAAGAACACCTACGGCACCGGCTGCTTCCTGCTGATGCACACCGGCGAGAAGTTCCAGACCTCGGCGAACGGCCTCATCACGACCAGCGCTGCGCAGCTCGACGCCACGCCCGAGTACGCGTTCGAAGGCAGCGTCTTCATCGGCGGCGCCGTCGTGCAGTGGCTGCGCGACGGCCTGCAGGCGATCCAGGGCAGCGGCGAAGTGCAGGGCCTCGCCGAGAGCGTGCCCGACAGCGGCGGCGTGATGTTCGTGCCGGCCTTCACCGGCCTGGGCGCGCCTTACTGGAACGCCGAAGCCCGGGGCGCGATCGTCGGCCTGACGCGCGGCACGACCGTCGCCCACGTCGCCCGGGCGGCGCTCGAGAGCATCGCCTTCCAGAGCGCGGCGCTGCTGCAGGCGATGGGCCGGGACGCCGCCGCCGCGGGCGCGGCGCCGATCAGCGAGCTGCGGGTCGACGGCGGTGCCTGCGTCAACGACCTGCTGATGCAGTTCCAGGCCGACCTGCTCGGCATCCCGGTCGTCCGGCCGGAGATCGTCGAGACGACCGCGCTGGGCGCGGCCTGCCTGGCCGGCCTGTCGTGCGGGCTGTTCTCGGGCCTGGACGAGTTGGCGGCGCACTGGAAGGCCGAGCGCAGCTTCCTGCCGACGATGCCGCGGGAGCGGGCGCAGGCGCTGATGGCGGACTGGGAACGTGCGGTGCGGCAGGCGGTGGCGGTGTAGCGCTACCTGCAACGGCACGCCTCCTTCGGGTTCGGGTGCGCGAATCGGCGGCAGGTCGGCAGGTCGGCAGGTCGATCGCTCGGCAAGTCGATCGCTCGGCGGCTGGGCAGGGCGGCGGCTCGGCCGCTTGTTCAGCGTGTACCCGGTCAATACGGTGCGCTCAGGCGTCGTCCTGCGGCGTCTTGCCGACGAGGGCCGCCGGCATCCGGCCGGCCCAGCTGCGTTCCATCTCCTCGAAGGCGGCGTGGTGCGAGTCGCTGACGCTGTCGAGGTCGGCGGTGACGACGAGCCCGCGCTCGAGGGCCGCCATGGCATCGGCGTCCTCGAGGGCGTCGTCGTCATGACCGAGCGTGTCGTTGGTCGCAGGTCGGTCGCGCAGCATCATCGCCATCCGCGAGCGCATATCGGCCAGGCCGTCGGACGACCAGTCGCGCACCAGCAGTTCGAGCTGCACCAGCGCCTGAGCCAGCACCGCCCGCGGCAGCCGTTCGACCGCCGCCAGCCCGCTCTTGCGCAGCGTCCGCTCGACCAGGCCGAGGTGCCGCATCAGGCGGCGCGAATCGGCATGCTGCTCCATCAGCCGGAACAGATCGCGGCGCATCAGCCGCTGCTGCCGCCGCTCCTGGCGATCGTCGGGGCCCGCCGGCGCCTCGGCACGGCAGGACGGCGCGGTCGCGGGCGCTGCGGCGACCACGGTCGTTGATTTCGACGAGGTGGGTGTCGACAGCAGCCGTCCGATCGTCATCCCGAATTGCGACTTGAGGTTCTTCAACATGGTCCGGCCTGTGCAGTGACCTTCGAGTCTGACAGCCGGTCGACCGCCCGCCACCCCCTGGCTCGAGGTGGCGGAGTGCACTACGCCACTGAAGCGCCGGGCTCGCGTACCTCAGCTGCGGCCGAGCCGGGCGGCCCAGTGGGCGGTCAGCGGCGTGTCGGGTTTGCCCAGGCGGCGTTCCGCGAGCAGCTCCCGGCCGACGCCGTGGGCGCTCGAACGGGCGGCGGCGGCCATGAGCGTCTGGTCGATCAGGTCGCGCTGGGCATGGCTGCCGCCGAAGCGCCGGGCGCTCGCTCGCGCCGAACGCAGCAGGCCGACCGCCTCGTCGTGCCGCTCGGTCGCAAACGCCAGCACGCCGCGCATCAGCGGGCTCCCCACCTCACGGGCGACGGAACGGGCGGTCGCGCCGGCCTGCTCGGCACCGCGTGCGACCTGGCCGATCCAGGCCTCGGCGCGGGCCATGTCGCCACTGCCGATCAATGCCAGCAGGCCGTGCAGGTCGTTGAAGGGATAGCGGCCGGCGGCGCTGTCGGCGTAGTCCCAGCCAGCGGCCAGTGCCGCCCAACGCGGGCCGGTATCCATGCCCAGCAGGTGCATGCGCCACAGCAGGGCGGCGGCATCGAGGCGCTGCAGGGTGATCTGCAACGGGTCGGCGGCGAGATGCGCGTCGAACTGGCGCAGGGCAGCGGCGCCGTCCAGGCCTTCGAGCGCGAACAGCGCGCCGTGCCAGCCCAGGTGACCGGCGAAGCCGTTGCCCGCCGACCAGACCGGTTGCCAGTGCGCCATCCAGTCGCTGCCTTCGCGGTAGCGGCCCTGCATCTCCATCACGTGGGCCACCGCATGGATCGCCCACGGCACGCGGGTGCCGCCGGCCAGCGCCCGCCGGCCGGTCTCGTCGGCCTCGGCGTAGCGGCCGTTCTCCTCAAGGCCGAAGGCGTGGATGCCGAGCAGGTAGGGATGGAGCGGATCGTCGTCGCGCCAGGCCGGCAGCACCTGGGCGGCACGCTGCTGCAGGCTGTGGGTGTCGCCGCGGTAGAAGTCGAAGAGATGCGCCCACTGCAGCGCCAGGGCGTCGCGGGGGTGTCGTATCAGCAGGGCCTGCCATCGACTGCAGGCGCTGTCCCAGTCGCCGGCCGCCAGCGCCGTCAGTGCGGCGATGTGGGCCTGCTCGCGCGGCGTCGCGTTCCGGCTGCGCTGCTGGGCGGTGGCCAGCAGTTCTCGGGCCCGCGGCAAGACGGCGGGCTCGGTCAGGCTGAGGAGGAAGCCCGCCTTCATCAGCGGCGGCAGGCACCAGGCGGGATCGGCGGCGTCGGCGGCATCGAGGTCGTCGAGCGGCGTGCCGTAGAAGGACATCATCCGCCACAGCGCCCGCTCGGCCGCGTCGAGCGCTGCCGAGGAACGGGTGCTGACCGGGTTGCCGCGCAGATCTTCCATCGCTGCCCGGGTCAGTCGCCGGCGCCGCGTGCGGACGCGTCCGGCAGGGGCTGCAAGCTTTGCCAGCCGCGCCCGGGCTGCTCGTCGACGTGAGGTGGCACGGTCGGCCAGGGCCGCTGCGCCGGGCGCATCTGCTCCCAGGCTCGGGCGAGCTGCATCACACCCAGATCGTCATGGCGATGACCGGCGATCTGCAGGCCGATCGGCAAGCCGGCTTCGGTGTAGCCGCAATTGATGCTCGCTGCCGGCTGCTCGCTCATGTTGTAGGGCAGGGTGAAGCCGATGTGCTCCAGCGGCCGCGCCGGATCGTCGGTCGGGCAGGGAAGCTCTGCCGCAAAGGCCGGGATCGGCGCGGTCGGGGAAAGCACGAAATCGAAGGGCGCGGTCGCCTTGACGGCCGCCTCGCGCATCGCGCCCATCTGGCTATAGCCGCGAAACACCCGTTCGCCCGACAGGCTCGCACCGCCGCGTGCCCAGGCGACGATGAAGGGCAGCACGCGTGCCCGTCGCTCGTCGCTCAGCGCGGCGATGTCCAGCCAGGAGCGGGTCCGCCAGAAGTCGTCCATGCCGTCGATCATCTGCCGGGTCATGAAGGTCGCCAGCTCGGTGACGATCGCCCCGGCGGCTTCGAAGGCCCGGGCGGCTGCCAGCACCGCTGCCTGTACTTCGGGGGCTACGGGCAACCCCCAGCCGGCGTCGAGCTGCAGGCCGAGCTTGAGCCCCCGGACGTCCCGGTCGAGCTGCTGCCAGGCGATCGGCTGGTACGGCAGGCTCATGGTGTCCCGGGCATCGGGCAGGCTCAGGCTGGCCATCATCAGCGCGGCGTCGGCGACGCTGCGGGTCATCGGCCCGGCGGTGCGGCCGGCGTAGGGAGGGTCGATCGGGATCCGGCCGAGGCTCGGCTTGAACCCGAAGACGCCGCACCAGCCGGCCGGCAGCCGCACCGAGCCGCCGATGTCGGTGCCGACATGCAGCGGGCCGTAGCCGGCTGCGGCGGCCGCGCCGGCACCGGCGCTGCTGCCGCCCGGGCCGCGCGACAAGTCCCAGGGGTTGCGGGTCAGCGGGTGGAAGCTCGAGAGGCCGGAGGACAGCATGCCGTAGTCGGGCATGGTCGTCTTGGCGAGGATGATGGCGCCGGCTTCGCGCAGCCGTGCGGCGGGCGGCGCGTCGCGCTCTGCGGGCACGAGCGTGGTCGCGGCGGTGCCGAGCGGCAGGGGCACGCCGCGGGTGGCGATGTTTTCCTTGAGGGTCACCGGCACGCCGTCGAGCGGCCCGAGCGGCGCGCCGGCCGACCAGCGCCAATGCGAGACTTCGGCTTGCGCCATAGCCGCGTCGCCGTCGAGCGCGTACGTGGCGTGCAGGTGTGCCTCCCAGGCGCCAACGTGCGCGAGCACCTCGCGTACGACGTCGACCGGCGAGAGCGTCTTGGCACGGTAGGCGTCGAGCAAAGCGATTGAAGTGAGGTCGGGCAAGTCCATGTCACTACGTCACTACCGCGGAGTCAGACCGATCCATGATCGCAGTCCTGATGATTGCAGCGGCGGCGTCCCGTACCCGGCTCACTTCTTCGGCGCGCGCCCCTTCAGCGTGCAGACCGTGTGCCTTCTCGACCAAGGCAGCAAGTTGCAGGTGGCTGTTGTTCCTTGAATCGAATGCCGGTAGGCTGACGTGTTTGAGTACATCGCCCATATTGATCGAGACGTTGTGCGCCTCAATCATCTCTTTGACAATTTGCGAGTGCAGCAGGCCACACAGGTAATAGGCCGGCTCGGGCGTATCAAAGTCGGCGAAGTAGAGCTTATGGTCGGCAACGTAAGGGCGCGTGCCGTACGTTGGCACCGTGGCCGATGAGATGACGGCGGCACAGAAGTTACCGGTCATTTCAGCCCAAATAACTTTGAATGGTGCAAAGCTGTACTCACCAACGTTGTAAATAGAAAAAAATGGAGCGCCTTTCATGCGAGTTCTGAACGTTGACCGTGCCTGCAGTTGAGCTTTAAACTTGCTGAAAAATCTATAGGTCTTCGGGTTGCTCACCACGCTGTAGCACGCATTTGCTTCTTCTAGTGCAGCCTTGTCAATGCCACGGTTGGGGACGAACGCGTAAAGAACATTTTCCGGGCGAAAGTAGCAGGCCCGAAAGTCGCCGGCCCCTTTAGCTAAAGGGTAGAGGCCGGAAGCTTCGACCCAGAACTCGCGAGGGCTGCCGATATCGGTCTTGCCTTCACCGGGCCGTGTTCGTACCTTGACGCTCTGGTCGGCCGAATCTGTGTCAATGATTTCTACAAAATATATCCCGTTTAGGTCGGTCGTGATCCCCTTCCTGCCGTTAACCCACGTCGATGGACTAAAGAGCGTACGGTAAGCGGAAAAATGTCCGGGCAGCATGATTGCCCAAGGTGCGCCTTCTATAGTCGTCGAGACAGGGTTGGCCTCCATCGCCAATCGATCGACCGCCCGCATTACTTCTACTCGCTCCAAACGAGGGTCGATCGACTTGACACGCCTTTGCTGCCCGGGCCTTGGTTTGCCCAGCCAGACTTGGTAGTCAACGGGGTAGGCCAGTGTGCCGTTGCGCCGCTTGGTAAACATTGCAACAGCGGTCCTGTTGGCGGCATCAGGGAACGGCTTGAGCTCTTTCATATCGTCCACGGCCAACGGCACGAGTCGATCGTAGGCGTTCAGGCGAAATCGCCTGAAGCCCTGTGATGAGGGTGACTGAAATACCGTCTGCGTGATCAGGAAGACAAGGCGTCCGCCCTCAATTAGCCACTTGTCAGCGGTCGTGTACGTAATGATTGCTGAAATATCTAGCTCGTTGCCGCCATGGAACTTTGTGTCGGAAAAGATCGCATATTTCTCGCAGGTCGGCTTGGCGCGGTTGCGGTAGGCGTCGGGCAAGTTGGACCACCGCACCCATGGAGGATTGCCTACGATGGCATCAAACCTTCCAGCCGTCGCCGACCAAAAAAAATTGCGTACGAGGCGAAACCAGATGCCATTCCAATTTTTTTGATGCAACGTCAGCACCCGGTCGTACGTGTTCTTCAGACTCATGCCCCAAGTGAGCGCCTGCTCCCCCGAGAGCAAGCCGGCTTGGCTCAGCCAAACTTCGACGACCGAGTAGTCACAACCGTCCTCGATGCCAGAGCCCATCACTTGAAAAACCTTGTCCAGCAGCAGGCGGTCCAGCGCAAGCGCCGCTGGCAAGGTGATTGTTAAGTTGGCATGCTCGCTTCCGATGGTGTATTCGATCGTCTGCTGATCCCCATTTGGATCCGGTGCGGGTGAGTAGACGGCATCAGCCAACAGGACCGGAATTTCGATCTGCTTGCCTTTACACTGCTGCAGCAAATCGGCCACAGCTATTAAAAAATTTACGCGCGCGGACTGCACCGCCAACGGGTTGATGTCGAAGCCCCACACTGTGCGGACCAGCATGTCTACAGTGCGTGCCGCATCCCACTGCGCCGAATGCGCGGCACGGCGTTTGTGCGCAATGGCCTCAACGAGAAATGAGCCCGAACCGCAGGTCGGGTCGAGCACCCGCGCAGTGAGCCATTTCTCATCGTCGTACCCTAGCTTGGCGACCGCATGTTCGACTAGCCAATCCGGCGTATAGAACTCGCCGAGGCTTCGCCTCAAACTTTCGGGCACCAAGGCCTGGTAGAAGTCGCGCAACACATCGCGCGAGCGGCCCGCCTGCCTGATAGTGTCAAAGCGATAGACGGACAACTGCGCGAGCAGTGCCCGAAGAGCCAGCCACAATGCGGTGCGTACCGCACTCTCATGCGCTGCATCTAGATACCAGCTGAAGATGGCTTCTTCGACAAAACCATGCAGCCCCACAGCATGAAAGAACCCCCCCCTCTCTACGTCGTCCGTGAGAGCCGTCCTTAAGGACTCATCTGCTCCGATCGCCAGCAGTTCATGAACAAGTGACGTGCTGGATGCCATGCCATGGGCGGCCGCAATCTCGGCCGCTATGAGCTTGATCAACAGCGAATGGAAGGTATGCGTCACAAAGAGCTTGGCGGGCAATTCGTCGAATTCGATCGGCCCGTTAAAGCTGAACCCCAGCGATCCGTTCACTTTTTTGCGCTGTTGCGTGCTGAGGTCTGCGGCTTGCCCGTAAAGCGTGGCCCATTCCGCGAAAAGCATGTTGACCTTGCGATTGCCGCCGGGCTTCAACGCATAAGCCAAAGCATCTGACAATACTTGCATCAGCGCCTGGCCGGCTTCGGAGTTGTGTCCAAAATCCTCTGCCAGATTCTCCGCGGTGACTGCGCGACGAAAGTTGGCTTTCAGGGCGTCTACCACCATCTGAAAGGCAGTGACGGAAAATGGGATCAATGGCTGACAAGAGATTATGCCGCCCTGTACCTGTGCGAACGCGACGTGGTCGCCGTCGATGGCCACGCCAATGTAGCCCACTTCATCAAGGCCCTGGTCGGCTGCGAGCCGAGTGATGTATTTGAGCAGGCGATCATGAGTGGCCTCAATGAAGCTTGCACTTTGAGTGCTCCCTCTGAAAAGCCCAGGCGCCTTGAATTCGATCACGACATTGTTGTAACTAGAGTCGCGCCGAGCGCGCTCGGCGTCGAGGTCCATTTCTAACGCCTCTTCGAGGCCTTTCATCCAGGCGTGCCGCACCTCCTCTTCATTGGTCCACTGGCCGCGTCGACGTTTGATGAGTTCGAAGCCTTTCGTTGAGTGATTGCTCATGTCCCCTTCATGTCTTGTAATTTGTGTTTTATTGCCAGGAAAGCGCTGCCAGGTCGTTGGCGAACACCGGCGAACTGCTCCACAACCCCTTCAGCTGCTTCTTGCCGACCGCGAACTGCGGCAGCTGGTAGAGGTAGACGTTGACCGAATCGGTCGCGAGCTGGCGCTGGATGTCGCCGAGCAGCTTCGCCCGCCCCTTGGCATCGGCCGTGCCGTTGTACTGGGCCAGCAGGTCGTTGTAGGCCTTGGAGTTGTAGCCCCAATAGTAGGCAGGGTCGGCATAGCGGTCGAAATCGAGCGGCTCGACGTGGCTGATCACGGTCAGGTCGTAGTTGCCCTTGAACGGGCCGGACAGCCATTGCGCCCATTCGACGTTCTCGATCTTGGCGACCACCCCGACCTTCGCCAGCTGCGCGGCGATGATCTCGCCCCCCTTGCGGGCGTATTCCGGCGGTGGCAGCGTCAATGTCACGTTCAGCGGCATCGCCACGCCGGCTTCTTTCAGCAGTGCCTTCGCCTTCTCCGGGTTGTAGGCGTTGACGTTCGTCAGGTCGACGTAGCCGGCGTCGCTCGGCACCATGTGGCTGCCGATCTGCTTGCCGTAGCCTTCGGTCGACCCGTCGATCAAGGCCTTGCGGTCGATGGCCGCGGCCAGTGCCCGCCGCACCCGGACGTCGTCGAACGGCTTCTTGCGGTTGTTGATGGCAATGATCGTCTTGCCTTCGGTGCCGCCCGAGACGACCGAGAAGCGCGCGTCGCCCTGGAACTGCTTCAGGCTTTCAGCGGCACCGAAGCGCGGGATGGCGTCGATGTCGCCCGAGAGCAGCGCCGCGACCTGCGCCGACGGGTCGTTGATGAAGCGGAAGGTCACCTTCTTCAACTTCACGGCGGCGGCATTGCGATAGCTGTCGTTCTTCACCAGCGTGATCGACGACCCCCTCGCCCAGTTGTCGAGCTTGTACGGCCCGGTGCCGACCGGCTTGGTGGCGGTCGTCGCGGCACTCTTCGGGTCGAGGATGACGGCCGGGTTCTCGCCCATCCGGAACAGGAAGTTGCCGTCGGCCTGGTTCAGGACGACGATCACGGTGTAGGGGTCGGGCGTCTCGATCCGGCTGATGTTGTCGAACACCGACTTCTTCGCCTTGTTGGTCGAGCCGGGCGCCTTGTCGCGCTCGAAGCTGAACTTCACGTCCGACGAGTCGAAGGCCTCGCCGTCGTGGAAGGTGACGCCGCGGCGCAGCTTGAAGGTGTAGCTCTTGCCGTCCGGGTCGACGCTCCAGCTCTCGGCCAGCAGCGGCGTGACCTTGCCGTCCATGTTGATCTTGGTCAGGCCCTCGAGCACGTTGTAGTGGACGACCTCGCCGATCGCCGCGGCGGCGCCCATCGTCGGGTCCAGGCCGGGCGAGGGCTCCAGGATCATGCCGAGGACGGCGCTCTCCTTCTTCGTCTGGGCGTTGGCGACGGGCGCGGCAAGGCCTGCCAGCGCAAGTGCGAGGGTGGCGGCGAAAAGTGCGGGGAATCGGGAGCGTGGGGTCATCGATCGTCTCCTGGGAAAGGGTGTGCGGTCAGCAGGGCTTCGGCGAAATGACAGGCGGCCAAGCGAGCGTCGCCGACCGAGCGAAGCGGCGGCCGTTCGCTCCGGCAGCGGCTTTGCCGAAAACGGCAGCGTGGGGCAAAGGCGCAGGCGGTGTCGGTCGGGGTTTCAGCCATCGCAGGCGGGTCGACACGGGCGTCGGCATCGACAGGAAGGCTAGCGGACTTCATGCCGGGATGCCAGCGTGGCGACCGCTTCTCGCCGGCCCCCGCGACCGGCCGCGCCGTTGCCGTTGCCGTCGCCAGCGGCATCGCCTCGAGCAGCGCCCGCGTGTACGGATGGGCCGCGGCCCGAAACAGCTGCTCGGGCGGCCCCTGCTCGACGATGCGCCCGGCATACATCACCGCCACGTCGTCGCAGACATGGTCGACGACGGCCAGATCGTGGCTGACGAGCAGATAGGTCACGCCGAACTGCTGCTGCAGGTCGGCCAGAAGGTTCAGCACCTGGGCCTGCACCGACACATCGAGGGCGCTGACCGGCTCGTCGGCGACGATCAGCCGCGGCCGGGTGATGAGCGCCCGGGCGATGGCGATGCGCTGGCGCTGGCCGCCCGAGAACTCGTGGGCGTACCGGCGCTCGTCGCTCGCCCGCAGGCCGACCGCCTCCAGCGCCTCGGCCACCCGTTCTTGGGCGGTGCCGGCTTCGGCCTTGCCGAGCGGCTCCGCGACCACCCGGCCGATGCGCTGGCGCGGGTCGAGCGAGCCGTACGGATCCTGGAACACCATCTGGAAGTCGCGCCGGGCGAGCGTCAGCTCATCGGGCGGCAGGGCGTTCAGGTCGCGGCCGAGCAGGTGCACGCTGCCGGCGGTCGGTGTCTCGAGCGCCATCACCAGTCGCGCCAGGGTCGACTTGCCGGATCCCGACTCGCCGACGATGCCCAGGCTGCGGCCGGCCTGGAGGCTGAAGCCGACGCCTCGCAGCGCCTCGACGACCGGCGCCGGTCGCAGCAGCCGTTCGCGCGGCAGGCGGTAGTGCTTGACCAGGCCGTCGACGCGCAGCAACGGCGCTGCCGGTGGTGCCGATCGCGGCGTCACACCCGCGCCCTGGTGCGACGTCCGACGAGCCCGATCTCGTCGAGCCGGATGCAGCGCGCGGTATGCCCCGGCGCGACCGGAACCGGCGGCGGCAGTGCCGTCCGGCAGGCATCGATCACCCAGCTGCAGCGTCCGGCGAACGGGCAACCGTCGTCCAGGTCGACCAGTTCCGGCACCCGGCCGGGGATGGTCGCCAGGCGCGGCTTGCGGCCGTCGGCGCCACGCGGCGCGCCGAGTTGCGGCCGGGCACCGAACAGACCGCGGGTGTACGGGTGGGCGAGATGCGCGAACACCTCGCCGGTCGGCCCGGACTCGACCACAGTGCCGCCGTACATCACCAGCAGCCGCTCGACGCTGCGCGCCATCACGCCGAGATCATGGCTGATCAACAGCAAGGCCATGCCGCTGTCGGCCACCAGCTCGGCGATCAGGTCCAGGATCTCCCCCTGGATGGTCACGTCGAGCGCCGTCGTCGGCTCGTCGGCGATCAGCAGGTCGGGGCCGCAGGCGAGCGCCATGGCGATGCCGACGCGCTGCCGCTGGCCGCCGGAGAGCTGGTGCGGCCAGGCGTCGAGCCGTGCGGCCGCCTGCGGCATCTTCACCCGGTCGAGCAGCCGCAGCGCCTCCGCCCTGGCTACGCTTCGCCCCAGGCCGCGGTGCAGGCGCAGCGGCTCGCTGATCTGCGCGCCCACCGTGTGCAGAGGGTTCAAGGCGGTCATCGGCTCCTGGAACACCATGCCGATGCGGTTGCCGCGCAGCCGGTTCATGGCCGGCTCCGGCAAACCGATCAGCTCCTGGCCGGCGAGCGAAATGCTGCCGCTGGCGGCCGCACCCTCGGGCAGCAGGCCGATCAATGCGAGCGCCGTCATCGACTTGCCGCAGCCGCTCTCACCGATCAGGCCGAGCGTCTCGCCCGGCATCAATTCGAAGTCGACGCCGCGCAAGGCCTCGGCCGGGCCGCGTGAGGTCGTGACCGTGACCCGCAGGCCGTCGACCGTCAACAAGGGCTGTGCAGGAATCGATGGGGGCACGGGACGGCATTGTGCAGCGCCACGCGTGCGCTGGCCCGAGTAGCATCGGCTTGCGGCGTGCACGGGATGCGAGTGGTTCTCGTCCTGCAAGTCGCCGTTCCGCAGGAGTCCCATGACCCCGATAGAAGGCGTATGGGCGGTTGGGCGAGCGCTTCGGCAACGCTCGCCCGTCGTCATCGACGTACCTCCGGGCATCAGGGAGTTGCTCGTCCGCCGCTATCTGGCGATGTCGCTCGCCAACGGCCGTGTCGCGCCGATACCGTTCCTGCTCGCGGCGCTCACGGTGGCCGACGAGGCCCCGCTCGGTGCCCGATTGCTCGTCTGGTGCGTGTTCGTGAGCATCTGCCTGACGCGTGAATGGCAGGGCCGCCGGTTGTTGCGCCGGCTCGACGCTGGAGACGCCCGCACCAGCCTGGTCTACGACCTGCTGGTGATTCTCGGCACCTCGTTCTGGGGATTCGGGCCGCTGTTGCTGTCCCTGGGGCCGGTGTCCGAGTTGAACCTGTTTTCCGCGATCTACGTCGGCCTGTTCGTCATTGCCTTGACCTCCATCGGCTACCTGTCGGCCTTGCCGGCCTGCTACGCGACCATGGTATTCAGCGTTCTGCCGCTCGTCGCCTGCCTGGCGTGGCACGGGACGCGCGAAACGGCGGTCGTCGGTGTGCTGAGTTTCATCGGCGGGCTGGTGCTGCTGCAGCGCATCAATGCCGCCCACGACATCCTCCTGGGCGCGCTCGCGGCCGAGGCGCAGAACGCGGCCTTGGTGGCGGAACTTCAGGTCTACCGCAAGGCGCTGGAGCGTGAGAACGCCAGCCTCGGCAGTTCGCTGCGCGATGCCAGCCATGCCGCCAGCCGCGATGCGCTGACGAATCTCTACAACCGACGCTACTTCAGCGCCTTCGCCGAGCCCCTGGTCGAGGCGGTCAGGGATCACCGAGAGGAGGTCACGGTCTGCATCGTCGATGTCGACCATTTCAAGCGGGTCAACGACGCCCACGGCCACCCGGTCGGCGACGAGGTGCTGCGCTTCATCGCAGTGCTGCTCGGCGCCCGGCTGCGCGATTTCGACTGCCTGGCACGCTACGGCGGCGAGGAGTTCGCGATCATCCTGCGGCGCTGCGACATCGCCCGAGGCCGGCGGGTCGCGGAGGCGCTTCGCCACAACGTCGCGAGTGCCGACATCGAAACCGACGTCGGCACGGTCTCGGTCACGATCTCGGTCGGCGTGGCGCAGTGGGCCGCCGGCGAGGTGCTGGCCGATGTCGTGCACCGTGCCGACCGGGCGTTGTACCGGGCGAAGGAGTCCGGTCGGGACCGGGTGGAGATCGACGGCAGCGACGCGCTCCGTGCGCTGAGCGCCGGCACCGACACGACGTTCCCGGCAAACCTGCACTGAGGGGTTCGGGTAGCGGGCTGGGTCGCGGCGGCCGCTGCCGACCTGCCGATGGGCCGATCCGTGGGCCGTGACTCGTGACCCGCGACCCGCGACCCGCGACCCGCGACCTGCGCCCCGCGACCCGCGACCCGCGACCCGCGACCCGCGACCTGCGCCCCGCGACCCGCGCCCCG
>CAXTDH010000034.1:0-3964 GCA_964242405.1 uncultured Rhizobacter sp.
ATCGTTGATCCTGGCCGCGTTCTCCCTCAGCTGCTGCGCAGGCGCTGCGCACGCAGCCGGCACGGGCTACACCAGCCAGTCGAGCTTCATCGACGCCTTGTCGACGTTCGAGGTCGACAACTTCGACAACCTCTTCCCGGCATCCATTCCCGCCAGCCCGCTCAAGCGCAGCACCGCGAGTTACGGCTACACGGCGACAACGGGCCCGAACTATCCGTACTACCTGAACGAGAGCACGACGCCCAATCGTTGGCTGGCGGCCGGTGACACGCGCGATACGGTGACGTTCGCGTCGTTGACCGGCGGCGCGCAGGCGATCGGCGGCAACTTCTTCGTCTCGACGCTGAGCAACAACACCGTGCCCGTCCTGTCGGTCGGCGATGTGACGGTGACGGTCGTCGACTCCTTCGGCGCGCAGGCCACTCAGACGGTCAGCGGCGCCACGCCGGCGACCTTCCTCGGCTTCGTCTCGACGGGCACGATCGCCTCGCTGTCGATGTTCAACCCCACTCAGAGCCGCTTCGTTTCGGTGGACAACCTGACCTTCGGCAGCGCGGTGGTGCCGGCCGTGCCCGAGCCGGCCAGCGCCGCCTTGTTGCTGGCCGGCCTGGCGGTCGTCGGCGTCGCCGTGCCACGTCGCAGGAGACGCGACGGCGGCTGACGCTCAGCCGTCGCGGCTTGGCTGACAATAAGCCGCATGTATGCCCTTTTCGAAGAAGCCGGGAAGTTCCAGGCCGGCCGTGTGATGGCCGAGGCCGACAGCTCGGTGCAGGTCGAGCTCGACTCGGGCAAGCGCGTCAAGGTCAAGGCCGTGAACCTGCTGCTGCGCTTCGAGAAGCCGGCGCCCGCCGCCCTCATCGCTTCGGCCCAGGCGCTGGCCGCCGAGATCGATCTCGACCTCGCCTGGGAATTCGCGCCCGAGGCCGACTTCAGCTTCGGCGACCTGGCGCGCGATTACTACAGCGCCCACCCGACGGTCGAGCAGCAGGCCGCGGCCCTGTTCGGGCTGTTCGAAGCGCCACACTACTTCCGTCGCCTCGGCAAGGGCAACTTCAAGAAGGCGCCCGAGGAAACAGTCAAGGCGGCGCTGCTTGGCATCGAGCGCAAGAAGCAGCTGGCCGCGCAGATCGACGACTGGGCCGCGAGCCTGGTCGCCGGCGCCTGCCCGCCCGAGGTGAGGGAGCAGCTCTACCGCTTGCTCTTCAAGCCCGACAAGAACGCGCCCGAGTACAAGGCGGTGGTGGAGGCGGCCAAGCGCTCGCAGAAGCCGCCGCTCGACCTGCTGAAGGCGGCCGGCGCGATCGATTCGCCTTACCAGTTCCACTGGCGGCGCTTCCTGTTCGAGAGCTTCCCGAAGGGCACGGCCTTCCCGCCCGTGCAGGCGCCGGCCATCAAGGAGGCGCTGCCGCTCGCCGACGTGCGCGCCTTCTCGATCGACGACTCGGCAACCACCGAGATCGACGATGCGCTCTCGGTCACCGGCCTGGGCACCGGCACGGTCGTCTTCGGCATCCATATCGCCGCGCCCGGCCTGGCCTTTCAGCCCGACACGCCGCTCGACCAGCTCGCCCGCTCGCGGCTGTCGACCGTCTACATGCCGGGCCACAAGCTGACGATGCTGCCCGACGAGGTGGTGCAGGCCTACACCCTCACGGCCGGCCGCGACTGCCCGGCGGTGTCGCTCTACATCCGCTTCGACGAGGCGACGCTCGCCGTCACCGGCACCGAGACGAAGCTCGAGCGCGTGCCGATCGCCGCCAACCTGCGCCATGACCAGCTCGACGCCGTCATCACCGAAGCCACGCTCACCGGCGAGGCACCGGCCGAGTACGCGTTCGCCGAAGAACTCGGCTTCGCCTTCCGGCTCGCCCGCCACCTGAAGGCCCAGCGCGAAGTCGTCCGCGGCAAGCCCGAGAACTTCAACCGGCCGGACTACAACTTCAAGCTCGAGGGCATGACGGGCGACGAGCCGCAGGGCGACGAGACGGTCGTCATCGGCACCCGGCAGCGTGGTTCGGCGCTCGACCTGGTCGTTGCCGAGGCGATGATCCTCGCCAACAGCACCTGGGGCGGCTGGATCGCCGAATGCGGCGTGCCCGGCATCTACCGCAGCCAGGCGAGCATGGCGCCGGGCGTGAAGGTGCGCATGGGCACGAAGCCCGCGCCGCATGCCGGCATGGGGGTAGCGCAGTACACCTGGGCGACTTCGCCGCTGCGCCGTTATGTCGACCTCGTCAACCAGTGGCAGATCATCGCCTGCGCCCGCCACGGCCGGACGGCGGCGCTCGCGGCGCCCTTCAAGCCGAAGGACGTGCAGCTGTTCTCGATCATTTCCGCCTTCGACAGCGCCTATGCGGAGTACAACGCCTTCCAGAACGGCATCGAGCGCTACTGGACGCTGCGCTACCTCGAGCAGCAGGGCATCGACGAGCTGGATTGCGGGGCCCTGAAGGACGGCCTGGTGCGCGCCGACGAGCTGCCGCTGGTGTTTCGCGCCGGCGGTGCCGACCAGCTGCCACGCAACGCCCGGGTGCGAGTCCGGATCGGCGGGACGGACCTGCTGACGCTCGATGTCCATGCCACCGTCACGGCCCGCATCGACGCCGCCACGGCCGGCGCCGGCAGCGTGGCCGGCGCTGCAGGCGACGCAGCCGGCGGCACCGACGACGCCTCCCTGGACGACAACGAGGCGGACGACAGCGAGGCGGACGACAGCGCCGCCGCAGGCCCGCTCGCCCTGGCGATCGACGTGCAAGCCGATGGCACGCAAACGCAAACCCCGAACGACAGCAGCAGCACCGCGACACCGCCCGCAGGCGCAGCAGACCACCGTCCCGAGCGCGCTGCCGCTGCCTGACCGGCCGTCGCGGTCGTCGCGGCGCCGGCGCGGTGCGTGGTGGCGGTCGGTCTCGGCGCTGCAATGGGCGTTCGCGGTGTCGCTGGCGGCCCACGCCGGCTTGCTGGCGGTGCGCGTGGTCGCGCCGGAATCCTTCGATCGGCTGTTCCAGGAGACGCCGCTCGAAGTGGTGCTTGTCAACTCGCGGTCGACCGAGGCGCCGGTCAAGGCCCAGGCGATCGCCCAGGCCAACTTGTCGGGTGGTGGCGAAGCCGCTGCCGGCCGGGCCACTTCACCCCTGCCGCCGACTGCCCGGGCGCAGGTCGGCGAAGCGGATGACGACGCCAGGAAGCGCATCGAGCAGCTCCAGCAGACGCAACAGCAGTTGCTGGCGCAGATCCGCCGCGAACTCGCCTTGCTGCCGATGCCCGACGTGGAGCGCGAGCCCGGGACGCCCCAGTCGGAAGCGCAGGAGGACAAGCGCCGGCAGCTCGTGCAGCTGCTCGCCGAGATCGAGAAGCGCATCAACGAGGAGAATGCCCGTCCGAAGAAGCGCTACATCAGCCCGGCGACGCGGGAGGAGGTCTATGCCATCTACTACGACGCGTTACGGCGCAAGATCGAGCAGCGCGGCACCCGAAATTTTCCCGAGAACCTGGGCCGCAAGCTCTACGGTGAATTGACGATGAACGTGACCGTCGATTCCAGGGGCGAGGTGATCGAGACCGAGATCGTCCGGCCGTCGACCTCGCGCCTGCTCGACCGCCGGGCGGTCGCGATCGTCCGGGCGGCGGCGCCCTTCGGGCCGTTCAGCCCCGCGATGCGCCGGACGGCCGACCAGCTCGTCGTCACTTCGCGCTTTCGCTTCACCCGGGAGGTCGGCCTGGAGACGACCCTCAGCACCACGCCCGGAAAATGAGCACAGCCGCCATGGACCGCTACGTCGTCGCCGGCAACCCGGTCGCGCACAGCCAGTCGCCCTTCATCCATGCCGAGTTCGCGCGCCAGACCGGTCAGGCGATGGCCTATGACCGGGTGCTCTGGCCGCTCGACGGCTTCGCCGCGTCGCTGGATGCGCTGGTGGCGAGCGGCGTCAAAGGTTGCAACATCACGGTGCCGTTCAAGTTG
>CAXTDH010000034.1:3974-12986 GCA_964242405.1 uncultured Rhizobacter sp.
AGTTGCAGGCGTTCGCGCAGGCCAGCCGGGCGACCACCCGCGCCCGCCTCGCCCAAGCCGCGAACCTGCTGTCTTTCGATGCCGAGGGCCGGCTCGCCGACAACACCGACGGCATCGGTCTCGTCAACGACCTGCAACGCCAGGCCGGCGTGCGACTCGAGGGGCAACGGCTGCTGTTGATCGGCGCCGGTGGTGCGGCCGCCGGCGTGCTGGGGCCTTTGCTCGCCACCGGGCCCGCGCAGCTGGTGGTGGCCAACCGCACGCTGGCGACCGCCGAAGCGCTCGTCGAGCGGCATGGGCTGGTGGCCGGGCGCTGCGACTTGCGGTCGGCGCCGCTCGACGGCTGCGGTGAGGCCTTCGACATCGTCGTCAACGCGACCGCCAGCAGCCTGCAGGGCGCAGGACCGCCGGTCGACCGCCGGGTGCTCAAACCCGGAACGCTGGCGCTCGACATGATGTATGGAACGGCGTCGGCCGGCTTTCTTCGCTGGGCCGAAGCGGAGGGGGCGATTCCCCGGGACGGCCTCGGCATGCTGGTCGAGCAGGCCGCCGAGGCGTTCCGGCTCTGGCGGGGCGTGCAGCCGGACACCGCGCCGGTACTGGCCGCCCTTCGGACCCGGCTCGTCGCGCCGGTCGCGGCTCGATGACGTCGGCCGCGAGGGGTGTCTTGCGGCAGGTGCTGCGGGTCGGCCTGCTGCTGCTGGTCGCGACCTTTTCGCTGCAACTCTACTTCCTCGGCCGCGTCGCCTTGATGGCGGTCGTCGACCCACGGTCGACCAGCTTCCAGCGCTCCGAGATTTGGCGCCTGCTGGTCGAGCGGCACGCCGTGTCCTGGCAGCGGACATGGGTCGACGCTCGCAGCATTTCGCCGAACCTGAAACGGGCGGTAATCGCGTCGGAGGACGCGGGCTTCAGCGAGCACCGAGGCGTCGAATGGGACGCCGTGAAACGCGCCTGGCAACGCAACCAGACGGCCGAAGCGCGCATCGAACGGGCCAAGGCCCGGCTCACAGGCCGTTCGTCGCCGCCGATCGAGGCGAAACTCGTCGGCGCTTCCACCATCACCCAGCAACTGGCGAAGAACCTTTTTCTCGGCAGCGAGCGCACGCTGGCTCGAAAAGCCCAGGAGTTCGTCATCACCTTCATGCTGGAGGCCGTATTGACCAAGGCCCGCATCCTCGAGATCTACCTCAACGAGGTCGAATGGGGCGAAGGCGTGTTCGGCGCCGAGGCGGCGTCGCGCCACTACTTCGGCACGCCGGCCAGCGCGCTCGGCCCCGCCCAGGCGGCCCGGCTCGCCGTCATGCTGCCGGCACCCAAGCGCTTCGAGAAGCACCCCGGGTCGACCTATGTCGTCGGCCGGTCGGCGACGATCGCCGCGCGGATGGGTTCGGTCACGGTTCCCCGCGAATGAGCAGTGCGCGAAGCCGTCAGTCGCCGCCCGCCCGGCCTGCTTTCTAGAATCGCGACATGCCCGCATCATCGATCAGTGAAGAGATCGCCGCCGCCGCTGCCCGCCTGGTCGTCGAGGAAGGGATGGAATACGGCCCGGCGAAGCGCCGCGCGGCGCGTCAGCTCGGCCGCAACCCCGGGCGCAGCGGCGATCTGCCGGGCAACGACCTGGTGGAGGAGCAGGTGCGCGACTACCTCGCGATCTTCTGCGCCGACACCCAGCCGCGCGAACTCGCGGTGCTGCGCGAGATCGCTGCCGTCTGGATGGGCCGCCTGGCTGCCTTTCGCCCTCACCTCACCGGTGCGGTGTGGCGTGGCACCGCGACGCGGCTCAACAACATCCACCTGCAACTTTTTTGCGACGATTCCAAGGAGGCCGAGCTGACGCTGATCGACCGCAGGATCGAATACGAAGTCGGCAGCATTCCGGGCCCGCGTGGCGAGCTGGTCGACGTGTTGAGCGTGGCCCATCCGAGTGCCGAGTTCGGCGAGCAGGTCACGGTGCACCTGAGCATCCTCGACCACGACGACATTCGCGGCGGCCTGAAGCCGGACGCCACCGGCCGCTCGCAGCGAGGCGATCTCGCGGCGCTGCGCCGGCTGATGGACGCCGACACTTGAGGCGCCGACACCTTCTGCTCGGCGGCGCGGCTTTGGCTGCGGCCGCCGCGGGCGCGATCGTCGCTGTTCGGCGTTCGCCCTCCGGGTCGGCCGAAGCCGCCGAGGCCTTGTGGGCGTTACGGCTGGAGCGGCCGGAGGGCGGTGAGTTGTTGTCGCTGCAGACGCTGCGCGGCCAGCGGCTGCTGATCAACTTTTGGGCGACCTGGTGCGCGCCGTGCGTGGCCGAGTTGCCGCTGCTCGACCGCTTCGCGCGCAGCCATCCGGCCTGGGCAGTCGTCGGCCTGGCCGTCGACCGGACCGACGCGGTACGAAAGTTCCTGGTCGCCCGTCCGGTGTCCTACCGCATCGCCATCACCGGGTTGGACGGCATCGATCTGGCGCGCCGACTCGGCAATCCGAGCGGCGGGTTGCCGTTCAGCCTGGCGCTGGACGGCGAAGGCCGAGTGGTCGAACGAAAGTTGGGTGCGCTGGACGAAGGCGACCTGCAAGCCTGGAGCCGTACGGGTTGAACCGATGCGCCGGGCGGGCCCGGTGATTAAATTTTGTCAACTGTCGTCAACGGCTTGCAAGCAGCGTAAAGTGCGCCGCCTTCGACGCAAGCGTGGCCCGCGTTGCGGACGCCGCGACCGTTGCAGCTCGCATGATCGCCCCTCGACGGGACCGATAGACCGCCTGGAGCACTACCGAGATGGACCTGCGCAAGTTGAAAACGTTGATCGACCTGGTGTCGGATTCGAACATCTCGGAGCTCGAGATCACCGAGGCGGACGGAAAGGTGCGCATCGTCAAGGCCGACCCCGCCAAGGCCCTGCAGCCGGGCTACGTCAACTATCCGGCCCACATGATGGCGCCGACCGCTACCCAGGCGGCTTCGACATCCGCGCCCGTGGCAGCGCCGGTCGAGCCGGTCGAGGAGGGCCATGTGGTCAAGTCGCCGATGGTCGGAACGTTCTACCGCTCGGCAAACCCGGGGGCCAAGGCCTTTGCGGAGGTCGGTGAGAGCGTCAAGGAAGGCGAGCCGCTCTGCATCATCGAGGCGATGAAGATCATGAACGAGATCGAGGCCGACGCGAGCGGCACCGTCAAGCGCATCCTGTGCGAGAACGGCCAGGCGGTTGAATACGGCCAGCCCTTGTTCATCCTCGAATGAGGTGCGCATGTCTGATTCGATGACGGGCGCGGATCCTCGAGCAGAAACCTCGGGTGCTTGGACGGAACGAGGGGCAGGCGCCTCGGCGCAGCCAAACCGCCCCGCAGGCGAAGCCTGCAAGGGCGATCGAGCCGAGTGACCATGTTCAAGAAAGTTCTCATCGCCAACCGAGGCGAGATCGCCCTCCGGATCCAGCGCGCCTGCCGCGAACTCGGCATCAAATCCGTCGTCGTCTACTCCGAGGCCGACCGTGACGCGAAATACGTCAAGCTCGCCGACGAGGCCGTCTGCATCGGCCCGGCGCCCTCCGCGCAGAGCTACCTCAACATGCCGGCGATCATCTCGACCGCCGAAGTGACCGACGCCGAGGCCATCCACCCCGGCTACGGCTTCCTCGCCGAAAACGCCGATTTCGCCGAGCGCGTCGAACGCAGCGGCTTCACCTTCATCGGCCCGACGCCCGACTCCATCCGGCTGATGGGCGACAAGGTCTCGGCCAAGCAGGCGATGATCAAGTCTGGCGTGCCGTGCGTGCCCGGATCGGAAGGCGCCTTGCCGGAGGATCCGAAGGAGATCATCAAGGCTGGCCGGGCGGTCGGATACCCGGTGATCATCAAGGCCTCGGGCGGTGGCGGCGGGCGTGGCATGCGGGTGGTGCATACCGAGGCGGCCCTGATCCATGCGGTGCAGACGACCCGGGCCGAGGCCGGCGCAGCCTTCGGCAACCCGGCGGTCTACATGGAGAAATTCCTCGAGAACCCGCGCCACATCGAGATCCAGGTGCTGGCCGACGAGCACAAGAACGCCGTCTGGCTCGGTGAACGCGACTGCTCGATGCAGCGCCGCCATCAGAAGATCATCGAGGAAGCACCGGCGCCGGGCATCGCCCGTCGCGTCATCGAGCGCATCGGCGAGCGCTGCGCGGCGGCCTGCAAGAAGATCGGCTACCGGGGCGCCGGCACCTTCGAGTTCCTGTACGAGAACGGCGAGTTCTTCTTCATCGAGATGAACACCCGGGTTCAGGTCGAGCACCCGGTGACCGAACTCGTCACCGGCATCGACATCGTGCAGATGCAGATCCGGATCGCCGCCAACGAGAAGCTGCCGTTCACCCAGCGGCAGGTCGTCATGCGCGGCCATGCGCTCGAATGCCGGATCAATGCCGAGGACCCGTACAACTTCATGCCGTCGCCGGGCCGCATCACCATGTGGCACCCGCCGGGCGGCCCGGGCGTGCGGGTCGATTCGCACGCCTACACCAACTACACCGTGCCACCGAACTACGACTCGATGATCGGCAAGATCATCGTCCACGGCGACACCCGCGATCAGGCGCTCGCCCGGATGCGCATCGCCCTTTCAGAGACGGTGATCGAGGGCATCTCGACCAACATCCCGCTCCACCGTGAGTTGATGGTGGATGCGAAGTTCATCGAGGGCGGCACCAGCATCCACTACCTCGAAGGCTGGCTCAGCCAGCGCAAGCGCTGACCGCCCCGATGTTCGAGCTTTCCCTGCTGGTGCCGCAGGACGAGGTCGAACCGGCCTCCGATGCCCTGATGGAAGCGCTGGAGGCGCTGTCGGTGTCGGTCGAGGACGCCGATGCCGGCACCGACGCCGAGCGGGCCCTGTTCGGCGAACCCGGCATGGCGCCGCCCGAGCCGGGTTGGCAGCGCTCTTTGGTCCGGTCGCTTTTTGCCAGCGAAGCTGCCGCCGTCGACGCCGCGACCTTGCTGATGGCGCAGGAGTGGGCGTCCGGCATTCATCTGCAGTCCATCCAGGCGGTGCCCGATCAAGACTGGGTGCGGCTCACCCAGTCGCAGTTCGCGCCGGTGGCGGTCACTGCTGACTTCTGGATCGTCCCGAGCTGGCACCAGCCACCGGCCGGGGCGCGTCGAGTGATCCGGCTCGACCCGGGTCTGGCCTTCGGCACCGGCACCCATCCCACCACCCGGATGTGCCTGCGCTGGACGGCGGCTCATGCGGCCGACCGGTCGCCCGACTGGAGTCGCGTGCTCGACTACGGCTGCGGCTCGGGAATTCTTGCCATCGGTGCCGCGCTCTTCGGCGCACGGTCGGTCGACGCCGTCGACATCGACCCGGCGGCGGTCGAAGCGACGCGTGCCAACGCCGAGGCGAACGGGGTCGCCCGGCTGCGCACCGGCCTGCCGGACAGGGCGGCCGGCCGTTATCCGCTGGTCTTCGCCAACATCCTCGCGACACCACTCAAACTGCTGGCGCCGCTGCTCTGCGGCCATCTGGAAGCGGGCGGCGACCTGGTGCTGGCCGGCATCCTCGAACGCCAGGCCGACGAATTGAAAGCGGCTTATGCACCCTGGCTGGCCTTGCAGGTCGACGACAGCGAGGACGGCTGGATCCTGATGACCGGCAGGGCGCCCGCAACGGCCGGCGTGGCATGATCCTCCGATGAGCTTCGCGACCCGTTGCACGGCCTGTGGAACGATCTTTCGGGTCGTGCAGGACCAGTTGCGGGTGTCCGATGGCTGGGTGCGCTGCGGCCGCTGCGATGCGGTATTCGACGCGGCGGGCGGCTTGTTCGACCTGGAGCAACAGGCGCCGCCCGATTGGCAGCCGGCCGCGCCGCCGACCGCCGACCCGACACCGGTCGAGGCTGCGACCGCCGATCCGGCGGTGTCGGAGGACGAGCGCCGCTGGGCAGCGGCCATGGCCGCGCAGGGCCTGCATGTGGAGGGTGCGGCAGCACGGGCGGGGGAGGCGGCCGGCCTGGCGCCGCGGCCAGTTGCGCCGTCGATGTCGGCCGTGCCATCGCAGCTGGCAGCGTCATCGCTGCCATCTGCGCCCTCGGCTCCATCACCGCCGTCAGCGGCCATGGGCCTGACGGCATCCGCCGCTTTCGAGCCCCCCACCGGGCTTCTCGTTCGCAACACCGAGACGGCCGGCAGCACCGACCACCTCCAGGCCGACGAGGAAGACGACATCATCGTCATCACCGACCACCCGACGAGCGAGCCACGACCGGCCGCGCCACGCCCGGCGGGTTCAGGCAACGACGGTGCCGCCGCGGCTATCGATGCTGACGGTGACCGAGGCCACACGACAGCCGCGACCGAAGCCCCGCCAGGCTTCCTGCGAACAGGCCGTCGCCGCTCGTCCTGGCAAAGCGGCCGTGCCCGGGCCCTGCTCGCCAGCCTGGCGTTGCTGTTGCTGGTTACGCTCGTCTTGCAGGCGGCACAACAGTTCAGCGAACTGGCGGCTGCGAGCTGGCCTGCATCGCGGCCGGCGCTGACGGCCTGGTGCGCCGTGAGCGGCTGTTCGGTCGGCCCACTGCACCGGATCGACGACCTCGTCGTCGAGAGCACGGCGCTCTCGCCAGCGCCGGCTGCGCCTGGCCTGCGGCTCGCGGTCACGTTGCGAAATCGCGCCGCCTACGCGGTCGCGTTGCCGTCGATAGACCTCAGCCTGACCGACATGGGCGGCAAGTTGATCGCCCGTCGCGTCTTGTCGCCTGCCGACTTCGTGGCGCCCGCGCCAGCGGTCGCGTCGCTCGCAGCAGGCGCTGATCTGCCACTTCAGACCGTTCTGACCACCACTGGCGGTGCGGCCAGCGTCGCCGGCTATACGGTCGAGATCTTCTACCCCTGAGAGCCTGCGCTCGCCGCGGTGTCGCGGCCCGGTCGTGGCGGTCGGTCGCTCGATGCCGCAAGCTCTTCCTTTCAACGAACCTCACTTACTCCGGAGCATTCATGGCGGTACTTATTTGCGGTTCGCTCGCGTTCGACACGATCACCAACTTCCCCGGCCGCTTCGCTCAGCAGATCATGCCCGAGAAGCTGCACATCCTGAATGTCTCGTTCCTGGTGCCGACCTTGCGCCGCGAGTTCGGTGGTTGCGCCGGCAATATCGCTTATTCGCTGGCCCAGCTGGGCGGCGTCGCGCTGCCGATGGGCGTGCTCGGTGCCGATGGCGCCGACTATGTGCCGCGCATCGCGTCGTGGGGCGCCGTGACCGATCACGTCCGGGTGATGGAGGAGAGCTTCACCGCCCAGTGCATGATCATCACCGACAGGGACAACAACATGATCAACGCCTTCCACCCCGGCGCCATGCAGTTGTCGCACCTGAATACGGTGCCGGTGCGGGATGACATCCGGGTGGCGATCATCGCCCCGGACGGCCGCGACGGCATGATCGCGCACGCCGAACAACTCGCGGCCGCGGGTATTCCGTTCGTCTTCGACCCGGGGCAGCAGCTGCCGGTTTTCGACGGCCCGGCGTTGAGCCGCTTTGTCTCCCTGGCAAGCTGGATCACCGTCAACGACTACGAAGGCCAGATGCTGTGCGAACGGACCGGCGAGACCTTCGAGTCGATCTCGGCGTCGGCACACGTCCAGGGCATCATCGTGACGCTGGGCGCGCAGGGCTGCGATCTTTGGCAGGACGGCCGCTGCACCCGATTCCCGGGCGTGCCAGCAGCGGAGATCGTCGATTCCACAGGCTGCGGTGACGCTTTCAGGGCAGCCTTGCTGTTCGGCATCGACGCGGGTTGGCCGATCGAACGCGCTATCGGCCTGGCGAACGCCGCTGGCGCAATCAAGATCGCCCACCGCGGCGGGCAAAACCACCAACTCGAGCGGCAGGAGCTTGTCGGGGAAGCCGACGCATGGGCTCGCTGACACGCCGCACGTCGCAGCGCCGACAAGGACTGACAAGGTGCCGGCTCGAGGCCGGCGAGGCCGGCGAGGTGACGAGGCCGATGAGGATCGGCGAGGACCGAAGAAGGGACGGACGCCGCCGAAGCGGGCCCGTACCGCCGCCGGCGCGTCAGTCTCGCCGCGGACGCGAACCGGTCAGGGCTTGCTTCCGGTCGGAAACGGCCAGGCGGCCTGAGGGCTGAGCGACGTCTTCGCGGCGGGTGATGCCGACGCAGGTGCGGCGGCCGTCTTCTTCGCCGTCGCCTTCTTGGCGGGGGCCGCAGCCGCTTTCTTCGCCGGCTCCGGCTTGGCGACCGCCTTCTTGGCCGCCGGCTCCTTCTTTGCCGCCGCGGGCGCCGTGGACGTCTTCTTGGCCGGCGCCGCTGCCTTCTTGGCTGCGGGTGCCGGCGCTGCCGTCGCCTTCTTGCTGGCAGGCGGCGTGGTCGTCTTCTTGGCCGCTGCAGGCGCGGCGGCTTTCTTGGCGGGCGCCTTCTTGGCAGGCGCCGGTGGCGGCGTCTTCTTCGCCGGAGCTGCGGCCTTCTTCGCAGGCGCCTTCTTGGCAGGCGCTGCCGGCATCGTCTTCTTGGCCGGAGGTGCGGCCTTCTTTGCCGGAGCCGCCTTCTTGGCCGGTGCAGCCTTCTTCGCAGTTGCCATTTTCCGTTTCTCCTTGATCAAGTGGAAAAGAACTGCCCGTGGCCTGCTCGTCGCAGCACGGAACAGCTATTCATCTCGCCCGACGCCTGCCACGTGGGCACGTCGATGCGGTGAATGGGGCTGCGGGACATCTGCACCGCTGGAGTGTCGGGGTTCAATCCCAGGAAAGCGCGCCGCCACTCTGGTATTCGATGACTCGGGTCTCGAAGAAATTGCGCTCTTTCTTCAGATCGATCATCTCGCTCATCCAGGGGAACGGGTTTTCCTCGTTCGGAAACAGCTCTTCGAGTCCGATCTGCGTTGCGCGCCGATTGGCGATATAGCGCAGATAGCCCTTGAACATCGAGGCGTTCATGCCGAGCACACCACGCGGCATGGTGTCTTCGGCATAGCGGTATTCGAGTTCGACGGCATGCAGGAAGAGCGCCTTGATCTCGGCCTTGAATTCGGAAGTCCAGAGGT
>CAXTDH010000035.1:0-12884 GCA_964242405.1 uncultured Rhizobacter sp.
AGTTCAAGGTCATCAAGCTCGACCGCAAGCGCAACAACGTCGTGTTGTCGCGCCGTGCCGTGGTCGAGGCCTCGATGGGCGAAGAGCGCGCCAAGCTGATGGAGACGCTGCGCGAAGGCGCGATCGTCCACGGCGTGGTCAAGAACATCACCGAGTACGGCGCCTTCGTCGACCTCGGCGGCATCGACGGCCTGCTGCACATCACCGACATGGCCTGGCGCCGTGTCCGCCACCCGAGCGAAGTCGTCCAGGTCGGCCAGGAGCTCGACGCCAAGGTGCTCAAGTTCGACGCCGAGAAGAACCGCGTGTCGCTCGGCATCAAGCAATTGGGCGACGACCCGTGGCACGGCGTTTCGCGCCGCTACCCGAACAGCACGCGGCTCTTCGGCAAGATCACCAACATCGCCGACTACGGCGCCTTCGTCGAAATCGAACCGGGCATCGAAGGCCTGGTGCACGTCTCGGAAATGGACTGGACCAACAAGAACGTCGCCCCGAGCAAGATCGTCTCGCTCGGCGACGAGGTCGAGGTCATGGTCCTCGAGATCGACGAGGACAAGCGCCGCATCAGCCTCGGCATGAAGCAGTGCAAGGCCAACCCGTGGGAAGAGTTCTCGACCACGGTGCAGCGCGGCGACCGGGTCAAGGGCCCCGTCAAGTCGATCACCGACTTCGGCGTCTTCGTCGGCCTGGCGGCGGGCATCGACGGCCTGGTGCACCTCTCCGACCTGTCCTGGCACGAGCCGGGCGAAGCGGCGGTGCGCAACTACAAGAAGGGCCAGGAGGTCGAGGCGATCGTGTTGGCGGTCGACGTCGACCGCGAGCGCATTTCGCTCGGCATCAAGCAGCTCGATTCCGACCCGTTCACCAGCTACTCGACGCTGAACGACAGAGGCGCATCGGTCACCGGCAAGGTCAAGACGGTCGATGCCCGTGGCGCCGAGATCCAGCTGAACGAGGACGTGACCGGCTATCTGCGGGCCTCCGAAATCAGCCGTGACCGGGTCGAAGACGCGCGCAACATGCTGAAGGAAGGCGACGAAGTCAACGCCGTGATCATCAACGTCGACCGCAAGACGCGTTCGATCCAGTTGTCGATCAAGGCCAAGGACAACGTCGACAACCAGGAAGCGATGCAGCGTCTGTCGCAGACCAGCGAGCGTGAGAATGCCGGCACGACGAGCCTTGGGGCGCTGCTGCGCGCCAAGCTCGACAACCAGGGCAATTCCTAAAGGCCTGCTGGCGCGCCCCGGCCCGTGAAGCACTGCCGAACGGCGCCGCGGCGTTCCTGTTGCCGGTCGGGAGCCCGATGACGCGCTCGGATCTGGTGGCGCAGCTCGCCGAGCGATTCGGCCAGCTGACGCATCGCGACACCGAGTTCGCGGTCAAGACCATACTCGGCGCCATGTCGTCGGCATTGGCGAAGGGCCACCGTATCGAGATTCGCGGCTTCGGCAGTTTCTCGATCAACCGCCGGCCGCCTCGGGTGGGGCGCAACCCCCGCTCCGGTGAGCAGGTGGTCATTTCCGAAAAGCTGGTGCCGCACTTCAAGCCCGGCAAGGCGCTGCGCGAGGCGGTCGACGCCCAGGTGCCGCTGGACGGGGACGGCGAGGTCGACGGCTATCTGCACGTGGTGGGTCGGGCTTCCGACCCGAGCGACGCGTGATTCGCGCCAGACGCTGAGCTGTATCGACGACGACGACAACGACGCCGGTTACGGTCACGCCCACGAGCCCCACGACGCGAGCCCTACTCGCCCATGCGACTTCTTGTCTGGCTCGCTCGAGCCGCCATATTTTTCACGCTGTTTGCCTTTGCCATGAACAACCAGCAGGAGGCCGGCGTGCGCTGGTTCTTCGGCCAGGAGTGGCGGGCGCCGATGGTCTTCATCGTCCTGGCTGCCTTCGCCTTCGGCTGCGGCTTCGGCGTGTTCGCCATGGTGCCGAGCTGGTGGCGACACCGCCGGGTGGCACGCAAACATGCGGCTGCGCCGTTCGCGGCCTCCGAGTCGACCGCATCGTCGCCTTCTGCGGCACCGGATTCGGCCTTGCCGGCGCACCCGCCCCGCGATGGACTTTGACCCGCAATGGCTGCTGCTCGGGATCCCGCTGGTCTTCTTCCTCGGCTGGTGGGCTTCGCGATTCGATCTTCGTCAATGGCGGCGTGAGCAGAAGGATTCGCCCAAAGCCTATTACAAGGGCTTGAACCTGCTCCTCAACGAGCAGCAGGACAAAGCCATCGATGCCTTCATCGAGGCCGTCCAGCAGGATCCGGACACCTCCGACCTGCACTTCGCCCTCGGCAACCTGTTCCGGCGCCGCGGCGAATACGAGCGCGCCGTGCGGGTTCATGAACACCTGCTGAACCGCGCCGATTTGCCGCGCAGCGAACGCGAACGCGCCCAACATGCGCTCGCCCAGGACTACATGCGGGCCGGCATCTTCGACCGGGCAGAAGCGGCCTACCGGGCACTCGACGGCACCGCCTTCGACACCGAAGCGCGCATCGCCCTGCTCACCTTGCACGAACGGTCGCGCGACTGGCGGGCCGCGGTCGACGTCGCGCAGAAGCTGGAGCACCGCGGCATCGGCTCGTTCGCGTCGCGCATCGCCCACTACTGGTGCGAGATCGCGCTCGAGGCCGACGCCGGGCACCGCGAAGCCGAAGCCGACAGCGCCGTCAAGCGGGCCCGAGATGCCGCACCGCAAGCCGCCCGGCCCCTCGTGCTGGCCGGTCAGCGGGCGGCCCGGCGTGGCGACCATGCGGAGGTGTTGTCGCTCTGGGGCGCGTTGATGGTGGCCCACCCGGCCGCCTTCAACCTCGTCGCCCATGACTATGCGGCGAGTGCACGGGCCGCCACCGAGGCCGCCGCTGCCCTGGAGCACCTGCAGACGCTCTACCAGCGCACGCCGACGATGGACCTGCTCGACGCGGTGAACGCGCTCGACCCCGATCCGGCACCACGACGAGCACGGCTTCTGCATCATCTGCAGACGCACCCGACCCTGTCGGCGGCGCAGGCGTTGCTCGCCCAGCAGGCCGAGGAGCCGTCGAGCCGGGCGACGGAGGTGGTGGCGCTGCGTGATGCCGTCGGCCGGGCCGCCCAGCCGCTCAGGCGTTATCGTTGCGCGGCGGGCGGATTCGAAGCGCAGCACTACCACTGGCAATGCCCCGGTTGCCTGACCTGGGACAGCTACCCGCCGCAGCGACTGGAGGATTTATGACCGTACCCGACGCTGCCTTGCTGCGCGAGCGCATTGCCGACGCCAGCGTCCTCGTCGTCGGCGATGCGATGCTCGATCGCTATTGGTTCGGTGCGGTCGAGCGGATCTCGCCCGAGGCGCCGGTGCCGGTGGTTCGGGTGTCGCGTGAGGAAGAGCGACTCGGCGGCGCGGCCAACGTCGCGCTCAACGTCAAGACCTTGGGCGCCCGGTCGACGCTGCTGACGGTCGTCGGCGACGACGAGCCGGCGCGCACCTTGCGCAAACTGCTCGAGGCGCAGGACATTGCGGCGTTGCTCGGCAGCGATCCGCGTCTCTACACGATCGTCAAGCTGCGGGTGATCGGCCGCTCCCAACAATTGATCCGGATCGATTTCGAGAACTTGCCGGATCACGAGGTGTTGGCCGGCATGCTGAGCGACTTCGAACGGGTGCTGCCGAGCCATGACGCGGTGCTCTTCTCCGACTACGGCAAGGGCGGCCTCACGCACATCCCGCGGATGATCGAACTCGCCCGGGCGGCGGGCAAGCCGGTGCTGATCGATCCGAAAGGCAGCGACTACAGCCGATATGCCGGCGCGACCGTCATCACACCGAACCGGGCCGAGCTGGGCCAGGTGGTCGGCTCCTGGAACAGCGAGGCGCAGCTCGAAGAGAAAGCCCAGCGGCTGCGCCACGAGCTCCGGATCGACGGCCTGATGCTCACCCGGTCGGAAGACGGCATGTCGCTCTTCGATGCGGGCGGCCACACCCATGTGCCGGCGCAGGCCCGGGAAGTGTTCGACGTGACCGGCGCCGGCGACACGGTGATTGCGACGCTCGCCACCATGCTCGCCTGCGGCATCGAGCTGCAGGACGCGATGCCGATCGCCAACCGTGCCGGCGGCATCGTCGTCGGCAAGTTCGGAACCGCGAGCTTGAGCTTCGAGGAGTTGTTTCCATGAGCAGCGATGCGATGAAAGTGGTCGTGACCGGCGCTGCCGGGATGATCGGCAGCAACCTGGTCCACGGCCTGAACGCGATCGGCATCGACGACGTGATCGCGGTCGACGACCTGACCGACGGGCCGAAATACCGCAACCTGCTCGGCGCCAAGCTGTCGGATTACTTCGATCGCAGCGACTTCTACGCGCGCTTTGCGAACGGCGAGTTCGGACGGGTCGACGCCGTGTTCCATGAAGGCGCCTGCTCCGACACGATGGAGCACGACGGGCGCTACATGCTCGACACGAACTACCGTTGCTCCCGCAATCTGCTCGAAGCCTGCCAGGCCCAGGGCACCCGGCTGCTCTACGCCTCGTCGGCCGCGACTTACGGCGGCAGCGCCTCGTTCCGCGAAGAACCGCGCTTCGAGCGGCCACTCAACGTCTACGGCTACTCGAAGCTGCTGTTCGACAACGTCGTCCGCAAGCTGCTGCCGACCGCGCAGAGCCAGGTCGTCGGCTTTCGGTATTTCAATGTGTACGGGCCGCGGGAGCAGCACAAGGCTCGGATGGCGTCGGTCGCCTTTCATCACTTCAACCAGTTCCGCGACAGTGGCCGGGTGCGGCTGTTCGGTGAGTACGGCGGCTACGGAGCCGGCGAGCAGAGCCGGGATTTCGTCTTCGTCGACGATGTCGTCGCGGTCAACCTCTGGTTTTTGCAACACCCTGAGCAGAGCGGCATCTTCAACTTGGGCACAGGCCGGGCGCAGCCCTTCAACGACGTCGCCGAAGCCATCGTCAACGCGGCTCGCGTCGCCCGTGGCGAGTCGGCGTTGCCGATCGGGGAGTTGGTGGCGCAGGGGCTGGTCGAGTACATCGACTTCCCGCAAGACCTGGTCGGCAAGTACCAGTGCTTCACCCAGGCCGACCTGGCGCGGCTGCGCGCGACCGGCTGCGACCACGCCTTTGCCGACGTCGCGACCGGTGCTGCGCGCTATGCCGCCTGGCTCGCGGGCCGAACCTGACCCCTGGACAGGGCACGGCAAGGTCAACGCCGCGGCCCGACGCATCGTTGTGTCAACGTCTCCCCCGTCGGGGCGAGGACGGCTCTCACACCTTCGGGGGAAATCGATGATCAAGAAAATCCTGGCTGCCCTGGCAGCGCTCATGACGGCAGCGATGGTTTTCGCGGCGACCGATGTCAATACCGCCACGCAGGCCGAGCTCGATGCCGTCAAGGGAATCGGACCGTCACTGTCGGCCCGGATCGTCGAGGCCCGCAAGACGGCGCCGTTCAAGGATTGGAACGACCTGGTCACCCGCGTCAAGGGCATCGGCGACACGAACGGCGCCAAGCTGTCGGCGGCCGGGCTGACCGTCAACGGCAGCGCGAAGACGGGCGCGCCTGCGGATGCGCCAGCCCTCCGGCCAGGAGCGACACGGGCCGGCACGCAGCCGGGCACGAAGGCGGCCGCCGGAACAGCGCCCGCCGCCACCACCGCACCGGCCGCAACCGCTGCGACGACTGCGACAGCGACACCGACCACCGCGGCAGCAACCACCACGGCTGCCGCCTCGAAGGCAGCCGCGGGCGCAGCCTCTACACCGATGAGCGCCGCCGACAAGAAAGCCGCGCGCAAGGCGGCCCGGGAGGAAAAGGCACGCACCAAGGCGGCGGCCGCAGCCGGCGCTGCCTCCGCGTCCTCCGGCACGTCGGCTCGCAAGTAGGGCCGGCAAGCAGGGCCAGCAAATAGGCCCGGCAGGCAGGGCCGGCGAGCAAGCGTCGAGCAGGCGCCCTCTTCGTGGTGCAGCCTTCCGGCTTGGCACCTCCTGGTGATGGCGGGCGGCGAACGCCCGGCCAAGAATGTTGGTCAGGTTCGCAATTCCTGCGACACCCGAAACGCATCCACCGGAGCTCCACCATGAAGAAGATCTACCACATCGCGCTCGGCGCCGTGCTCGCGCTGATGTCGGCCGCCGCCATTGCCGCGATCGACGTCAACAAGGCGAACCAGGCTGAACTCGAAAGCATCAAGGGCATCGGCCCGTCGATGTCGGGCAAGATCCTCGAAGCGCGCAAGGCCGGCTCTTTCAAGGACTGGTCGGACATGCAGTCCCGCGTCAAGGGCGTGCGCAACGCCAGTTCGGCAAAATTCTCCGGCCAGGGCCTGACCGTCAACGGCAGCGCCTACACCGGCAGTGCGGTCAGCGCCACCAAGGCCGGGGGCAAGAAGACAGCCAAGGCGCCGTCGACCGATGTCAAGGTCGGGGCGACGAAGTAGCACGGCCCGACCACTGCCGCGGTCAGTCGTACACGACCACCGCATGGCCCTGGTGCGCCCCGGCGCGCCAGCGGTCGAGCGCCGCATCGGTCGGATAGAAGCGGGCCGATTCGCCGAGGTCGATCTCACCGCTCGCCCGTTCCCGCCGCAGCTGCAACCGCACCGTCAGGCCCTGCGGCAGGTCGCCCTGGTCGGTGCGGATGCGCCGGGACGGAAAATCTCGCAGCACTTCGGCGACCGGCGGCACGCTGCCGTTCACTTCCACCCGCAGGTATTTGCCGAAGCGGCAGCGGGCGGCGGTCAGGTCCCACACCTGTGTCACGTTCAGCCGCAGGCCGCCTGAGAATCGGTCCGGCTGCACCCTGCCCTGGACGATGATCAACTCGTCGTCCTTCAGCAGCTCCTTGTGGACGGCTAGCAAATCCTCGGCGACCACCGCCTCCAGCAACTCCGACTTGTCGTCGAGCTTGAAGATCGCCACCCGGCCGCGCTGGCCGTTGACGATGCGCAGGTCGCTGACGATCCCCGCGAGCAGTTGCGGCTCGCGGCTGTCGAGCAGGTCGGCAATCTGCCGGCGGGCGATGCGGCGGACCTCGTCGGCGCTCTGGTCGAAGAGGTGCCCGGAGAGGTAGAAGCCGAGGGCCGATTTCTCGAGTGTCAGGCGTTCCTTGATGTCCCAGGGCACGGCTGCGATCAGCGCCGGCTCGTGGGTGCTGGCCGCATGTGAATCCGCGAAGTCGAACAACCCGCACTGGTCGGCATGGGCCGCCCGGGTCTCGGCCCACTCCATGGCCAGGCCGACGCTCGCGAGCATCGAGGAACGTTCCGGGTGCAGGGCATCGAAGGCGCCGGCCTTGATCAGCGCCTCGATGACCCGCTTGTTGATTCGCTGGCGATCGACCCGGGCACAGAAGTCGAACAGGCTGGTGAACGGCCCCGACGTGCTGCCGGACGCGCCGCTGCCCCGCCCTTCGCGCGCCGCGACGATCGCCTCGATCGCGCCCTGGCCCGTCCCCTTGACGGCACACAGGCCGTATTGCACCGCGCTGTCGGATACCGGCAGGAAGCGGTGCACGCCGCGGTTCACGTCCGGCGGCTGGATCTCGATGCCGAAAGTCTTGGCGTCGGCCAGCAACACGCGCAGCTTGTCGGTGTCGCCCATCTCGACCGTCATGTTGGCGGCAAAGAATTCGGCGGTGCAGTGGACCTTGATCCAGGCGGTGTGATACGCCAGCATCGAGTAGGCGGCGGCATGCGACTTGTTGAAGCCGTAGCCGGCGAACTTCTCCATCAGGTCGAAGACCTCGTCGGCCGTGTGCGGGGCGATCGCCTTCGCGGCCGCGCCGTCGCGGAAGATCTGGCGGTGCTGCGCCATCTCCTCAGCCTTCTTCTTGCCCATCGCCCGGCGCAGGAGGTCGGCACCGCCGAGCGAATAGCCGCCCAGCACCTGCGCGGCCTGCATCACCTGCTCCTGGTAGACCATGACGCCGTAGGTCTCGCCCAGCACCGTCTCGAGCAGCGGATGCGGGTAGCTCACCTCCTCCTTGCCGTGCTTGCGGGCGCAAAAGGACGGGATGTTCTCCATCGGCCCGGGGCGGAACATGGCGTTGAGGGCGAACAGATCCTCGATGCGGGTCGGCTTCGCGTCCTTCAGCATGCGCTGCATGCCGGGGCTCTCGAACTGGAAAACCGACTCGGTCCGGCCTTTCGAGAACAGGTCGTAGACCTTCGGGTCATCGAGCGGCAGGCGGTCGTAGTCGAATTCGGCGTGCTGGGGGCGGCGCGCCTTGATGAACTCCTTGGCGGTCTCGAGGATCGTCAGCGTCGCCAGGCCCAGGAAGTCGAACTTGACCAGGCCGATCGCCTCGACATCGTCCTTGTCGAACTGGCTGACGGCGCTGTCGCTGCCCGGCTGCATGTAGAGCGGGCAAAAGTCGGTGATCTTGCCCGGCGCGATCAACACACCGCCGGCGTGCATGCCGACGTTGCGGGTGATGCCCTCGACCCGGGCGGCGAGCGCGAGAAGTTCCGCGACCTCCTCTTCGGCGGCTTCGCGCTGTTCGAGCTCGGGCGCCTCGCGCCGGGCATAGATGAGGCCGGGGTCGGGTTTTTCCGGCACCTTGGCAAGCGTCACCGTCTTGCCGGGCGGCGCCGGAATGAGCTTGGCGACCGAGTCGACATGGCCATAGCCCATGCCGAGCACCCGGCCGACGTCGCGCAGCGCCGCCTTGGCCGCCATGGTGCCGAAGGTCGCGATCTGGCTGACGGCATCGCGGCCGTACTTTTGTTTGACGTAGTCGATCACCCGGTCACGGTTCGTCTGGCAGAAGTCGATGTCGAAGTCGGGCATCGACACCCGCTCCGGGTTCAGGAAGCGCTCGAACAGCAGGTTGTAGGCGAGCGGGTCCAGGCCGGTGATGTGCAATGCGTAGGCCACGAGCGAGCCCGCGCCCGAGCCCCGGCCCGGCCCGACCGGGCAGCCGTTGGCCTGGGCCCAGTTGATGAAATCGGCAACGATCAGGAAGTAGCCGGGAAAGCCCATCTTCAGGATGGTCTGGATCTCGAAATCGAGCCGCTCGACATAACGCGGACGCTCGGCCTCGCGCTTACCCGGGTCCGGATAGAGATACGCCAGGCGACGCTCGAGCCCCTCGTGCGAAGCGACGCTGAAGTAGTCGGCCATCGGCATCGGCCTGCCATCCACCAGCGGCGTCGGAAAGTCGGGCAGCTGCGGCTTGCCGAGCACCAGGTTCAGGTTGCAGCGCCGGGCGATCTCCACGCTGTTGGCGAGCGCGCTCGGCAGGTCCGCGAACAACTCGGCCATCTGTGCCTGCGACTTGAAGTACTGCTCGCGGCCGAAGCGCTTCGGGCGACGCGGGTTGGTCAGCATCTCGCCTTCGGCGACGCACACGCGTGCCTCGTGCGAATCGAAGTCGTCCGGCTCTAGGAACTGCACCGGGTGCGTCGCGACGACCGGCAGCCGGAGCTGAGACGCCAGCAGCACCGCGGCGCGGACGTGGCCCTCCTGCCCAGGCAATCCGGCACGTTGCACCTCGAGGTAGAAGCGCTGCGGGAAGAGGCCGGCGAGGCGCCGGGCGAGCGCCTCGGCCCGGGGGGTGTCGCCACTCGCAAGTGCGACGCCGACGCAACCCAGGTCGGCGCCCGACAGCACGATCAGGCCGTCACCCCATTCGGCCAGCCAGTCCCACTTGAGGGTGGCCTGGCCGCGCTGCTCGTTGCGCAGCCAGGCACGCGAGAGCAATTCGCAGAGATTGAGGTACCCCTGGCGGTTCTGGACCAGCAACAACAGCCGGCTGGAACCCTTTGCGCCCACTTCAGGCTCGAGAAATACGTCGGCGCCGATGATCGGCTTGACGCCGCGCTTGCGGGCGGCAGAGTAGAGCTTGACGGCGCCGAAGAGGTTGCAGAGATCGGTGATGGCGAGAGCGCCCTGCCCGTCGGCGGCGGCGGCGGCGACTGCATCGGCAACCCTCAGGGTGCCGTCCGCGACCGAGAATTCGGTGTGCGTGCGCAGGTGGACGAAGTGGTCGGCGGGGGTCATGGGCGCCATTCTAGGGAGCATGCCGAGCGGCAAAAAGGATGTCGCGGAGGCCGTCCTGCAGCCGATGAATGCCCACCGCCGCCGATTCGAAGGTCATTACCGGGCCTTCGACGAGCGACGGCTGTGACTGACACACTGGGGCCATGCGCTTGAACGACCGCCCAAAGCCCCGTTATCCTTTGCCATGCCCCACCGCATGGCCACGACGACCATGACCGCTGCCTCACGGCCTTCGCCGAAAAACCGAGCCGCCGACGCCGAGCAGGCCACGGGCCGGCTGAGTGGCGCGTACGCCGCGGTTCGCCAGACGACGCTCGATCTTGCGGCGCCCCTCTCGCCGGAGGATGCGCAGATCCAGTCGATGGCCGACGCGAGCCCCGCCAAGTGGCACCTCGCCCACATCACCTGGTTCTTCGAAACCTTCATCCTGGAACGGTTTGAGCCGAATTTCCAGCCCTTCGACGCCAGCTTCCGGGTGTTGTTCAACAGTTACTACCAGGGCGTCGGGGCGATGCACCCTCGCGCCGAGCGCGGTCTGATCACCCGGCCCGGCCTGGAGCAGATCAAGTGTTACCGCGCCGCGGTCGACGAGCGCATGCAACGGCTGCTCGCGGTGCCGTCGACGATCGCCCCGGCGCTCGCCGATCTGGTCACGCTCGGCCTGCACCACGAACAGCAGCACCAGGAACTGCTGCTGACGGACATCAAGCATGCCCTTAGCCTGAACCCGACCCATCCGGCCTACGCGAAGCGCTGGCCGATGACGAGCGTTCAGCCGCAGCCGCTGCGCTGGTTCGGCTTCGAGGGGGGTGTCATCGACCATGGCTACGATCCCACGAGGGACGGTATCTTCTGCTTCGACAACGAGACCCCGCGGCACCGCACCTACACCGCGCCTTTCGAGCTCGCATCCCGCCCGGTCACCTACGGCGACTACCTCGCCTTCATCGAAGACGCCGGTTACGGCCGCCCGGAGCTATGGCTGGCGATGGGCTGGGATTGGGTCCGTGCGGGGAACCGCAGTGCACCGCTCTACTGGAAGCAGATCGACGGCCGCTGGATGAACCACACGCTGCAGGGGCTGGTCGAGGTCGACGAACGCACCCCCGTCTGCCACCTCAGCTATTTCGAGGCAGACGCCTACGCCCGCTGGGCCGGCGCCCGGCTGCCGACCGAAGTCGAGTGGGAACTCGCCGCGCGTCGCTTGCGGGCACCGGGACGATCCAACTTCGCCGACCGCTGGGCGTTCCACCCGCTGCCGGCGGACGACGCCACCGGCGACGAGCCGCTGCAGATGTTCGGCGACGTCTGGGAGTGGACGCAGTCGAGCTACCACCCCTACCCTGGCTACCGCGCGCTGCCGGGCGCCGTCGGCGAGTACAACGGCAAGTTCATGTGCAACCAGTACGTGCTTCGCGGTGGCTCCTGTGCCACCCCCGCCGGCCACGTCCGCGCGAGCTACCGCAACTTCTTCCCGAGCGACGCGCAGTGGCAGTTCAGCGGCCTGCGCCTGGCTCGCGACCCGAACTAGCGGGAAAGCTCGCGACCCAGCGAGTTCGCAACCTGGCGAGCGGGCGACCGAGCGAGCAAGCGACCGATCAAGTGAGGCCAGCAGAGCCGCGTATCACCCGGCCGCCTTCCGGTGTCAGCGCAGTTCGAATACCAGCAACTCGGCACCGTGCCCCTGCTCGATCGTGAGCAGCGATTCGTTCTCGAGACGCAGGGCGTCGCCCGCGGTCAACGACTGACCATTGACCAGCGCACTGCCGCGCACGAGGTGGAGGTAATGCTTGCGGGCCGAATCGATCGTGCGGCGAAGCGCCTCGCCGTCATCGAACAGGCCACTGAAGATCGACGCATCGGCATGCAGGGTCACCGAACCATCGCGTCCGTCCGGCGAAGCAATCAGGCACAGCCGGCCGCGCTTGGCCGCTTCGTCGAAGTGCTTCTGCTCGTAGCTCGCTTCGATGCCTCGAACGTTCGGCTCGATCCAGATCTGCAGGAAGTGCGTCGTCCGGTCCGCGGCGTGGTTGTACTCGCTGTGGCGGACGCCACGCCCAGCGCTCATGCGCTGCACATCGCCGGGCCGGATGATGCCGGCGGCCGCTGCGCCAACGTCACCGTTGCCCGTGCTGGCGCCCGTGCCGGTGCTGGCGCCGTTGCCGTCGCCCGTGCTGGCGCCAGTGCCGGTGCCGCCGCCGGTACCGAGGCTGTCCTTGTGGGCGAGCTCGCCCGACAGCACGTAGCTGACGATCTCCATGTCCCGGTGGGCGTGGGTGCCGAAACCGGTTCCGGGTGCGATGCGGTCTTCGTTGATGACACGCAGGTTGCCGAAACCCATGTGGCGAGGGTCGTGGTAATCGGCGAACGAAAAGCTGTGAAGACTCTTGAGCCAGCCGTGATCGGCGTGGCCACGGTCGGCGGATTTGCGCAGGGTGATCATGTCATTGCCTCCATGGCGTCACTGTAGAGCCGGGCGCAGCGCCGCGGCACGCCTCGCGTTGATGGGACCGTTCAAATAAGATGAACGGATGCCTGTGCCGACGGTCGAGAGCCGCAACGTCCTCACGCCCGAAGCGCTGACGATGATGGATGTGATCGCGCGCAATGGCAGCTTCGCCGGCGCCGCGCGCGAACTCGGCAAGGTGCCGTCGTCGCTGACCTACAGCGTGCGCCAGCTCGAGGAAGCGCTCGACGTGCTGCTCTTCGACCGCCGCTCGCGCCAGGCCACGCTGACCGCGGCCGGCCAGGAGCTGCTCGACGAGGGGCGGCGCCTGCTCGAGCTCTACCCGCCGCTGCACGCCTGGGCCGAGCGCTGGGCCGCGCGTTCGCAGCGGTGACGCCCCGGGGCGCCGGACTCAGACGCCGATGGTCAGGTTCGCGACGAAGCCCGTCC
>CAXTDH010000036.1:0-12831 GCA_964242405.1 uncultured Rhizobacter sp.
CGATGACGGGACGCCAGCCTAGCGCCGCGAGCTGCACGGCGGAAATGTTCTTATCGAGTATGAATATGCAGTCCGGGTGATCGGGCAGCGTTCCGGAGGCCAGGTGCCTCGCGCTCGAGATCGGCACGCAATTGGCGACCAGGGGCTCGCCGGGCGCGATCTGCGCCGTCATGAAGGCTAATTGGCCAACCGTCAATCCTTCATGAGCGCCACCAGCTGGTCGAGCGCCTTGCTCCAGCCGCTGTGGAAACCCATGCCTTCGTGCAGCTCGCGGCCTTCTTCGGTCGGGTGCATGACGACGGCCGTGTACTTCGTGCCGCTGCCCGCCGGCACCAGCAGGATGGCCGCCGTGATGTGGGGGAAACCTTCACGCGGCGGTGCCGGGCGGAAGCCGGGCAGCAGGGCGCTGGTCCAGACGAGGCGCTCGTTCGCCACGACTTCGAGAAAGCTGCCGCCGTTGGTCATCCGCTCGCCGTCGGGCGACTGCATCACATTGCGGAAGACGCCCCCGGGACGAAGGTCGACTTCGACTTCGGGCGTCGTCCACGGCGCCGGCGTGAACCACTGCTTGAGGAGCTCCGGCGTGGTCCAGGCTTTCCAGACGAGTTCCGGCGGGACGTCGACGACGCGTTCGAGCACGAGGTCGAGTTTCGGGTCGGGGAGGTAGGTGGGAAACAGCATGATGACGATGGCTCCTTTGCGGGTTGAGAGTCGTGACGGTCGAGATGATGACGGTCGAGCGAATGACGGAAGATCATCTTCATCAGACCGTCTCCTTGGGCCCGACCCATGCCCAGGCGCAAGCCCCAGCCGCGGCGGCTGTCACGGCGCCGATCACCATCGCCCACCTGAACGTCGCGGCCAGTACCTCGGCATGCGAGACCAGCACGGCGCTGGCCAATGCGGTCGCCACCAGGCCGCCGGTACGGGCCAGGGCGCTGTTCAGCCCCGAGGCAACGCCCGAGTGGCTGGCCTCGACGGATGCCAGCACCGCCGTGGTCAGGGGCGCCACCGCGCCGGCCATGCCGAGCGACACGATCAGCATCGCCGGCAGCGGGCCGGTCCAGTAGTTGCCTCCGCCCGGAATGCGCAGCGCGAGCAGGAAGCCGATCGCGACGACGGCCGGGCCGATCGACAGCGGCAGACGCGGACCTATCCGCGCGGCAAGGCGTCCCATGGTCGGCGCGGTCAAGGCGATCACGAGCGGCATCGGCAACAGTGCGGCGCCGGCTTCGGTCGCCGAATAGTGCTTAAGGTCGATCAGCAGGTAGGGCAGGAGCACCAGCAACCCGCCGAGTGCGCCGTAGAGGAGGAAGGTCAGCGCGCTCAGGCCGGCGAAGCTGCGCGAGCCGAACAGCCGCAGCGGCATCATCGCCGCCGTGCCGCGCCGGCGCTCGACGACGAGGAAGGCGCCAAGCACCGCCACGCCGGCTGCCACGCCGGTGACCGCCGGCGCGGACCATCCCGGCGCGCCGGAACCCAGCGTCAGGCCCCAGGTCAGTGCGGCGAGGCCGACCGTCGCGAGTGCCGCGCCCACCCAGTCCATGGGCCGGAGTTCCGTGTCCGGAAGATCCTCCACGTAGCGAGCGCCGAGATACAACGCGCCTGCCGCGATCGGCAGGTTGACGAGGAACATCGAGCGCCATCCGGCCAGGTCGATCAACCAGCCGCCGATCAGCGGCCCGATCGCGCCGGCCGCTGCGCCCGCGGCAGCCCAGGTGCCGATCGCCTTGCCGCGCGCCTCGCCGTTGAAGCTGCTGCCCAGGATGGCCAGGCTGGTGGGCATCAGCATCGCCGCGCCGACGCCCTGCAGCACCCGCCCGGCCAGCAGCCACACGAGCGTGGGGGCCGCGGCGCACAGCAGCGAGGCTGCCAGAAAGAGACCGACGCCGCCGAGCAGCAGTCGCCGGTGACCATAACGATCGCCGGCGGCACCGCCCATCAGCAGCAGCGCGCTCAAGGGCAACAGGTAGCCGCTGACGATCCAGGAGAGGCTGATCGAGTGCGTCGGAAAACTGTTGCCGATCGCCGGCAGGCCGACGTTGACGACCGAGCCGTCGATGAAAGCGAGGCTGGACGCGAGCACCGTCGTCGCGAGGATCAGCCGCGGGTGCGCCGGCGCTTCGCCCGTGACCACCGGCGCGGCCTGGGCGATCGAGCGGTCGCAGGATGGAAGCGCGGTGCTCATGGCGTGAACGGCCTCGACCAGCGGCGTGCGAACGGTCGGCGTGCCGTCATCTAGCCGAGCCAGAAGGCCTTCTTGGCGGCCGCCGTGCGCAACGTCCGCTCGCAACGACCGGCGAGTGTCTGCAGCCGGCCGATCGTCCAGCAAATCGCATGGCGACGACCCGAGCCCGGTGCGGTGTCGGCCCGCATCGAGGCCAGGCCGACGTGGTAGTCGTTCAATTCGCCGAGTGCGTCCTGCGCCGCGCGCCAGGATTTCAGGTAGCGGCCGACGCGTTTTCGGCCGAACAGCGGCGCGGCGAATTCTGAGAGGTAGCGCAGCCGTTTCAGGCGCTTGCGGGCATCGTGCTGGCGTTCGGGCGAAAGCCGGGCGAAGCGCCGCGCGTCGCCGGCAAGGGCCCGGTGCAGCCGATCCAGCCGCTTTGCCAGCGCGCGCTGCAGGCGCTTCTTCGCCCGCCTCGCCGGGGGCTGTCGCAGGGCCGCGCTTTCGCCGAACGCCATGACCGCGAGCAGTGCCCGCTGGAACGCTGCGGCGTGGACGATGTCGGCGGGCGACGTCGGCACTTCCGCCCCGACAGAGCCGACATCGGGCGGCTCGTAGTGCAGGCCGGCGGCTCGCAGCTGTTCGCGGATCTTCGGCAGCACGGCTTCGGCATCGCGGTGGGCGCCGAGCGCCTGGAAGGCACGGTGGAAGGTCGCCTCCCAGGCAGGGTCGACACCCTCGACCAACGCCTCCAGCTCGCGCAGGGCCGTGCGCAGCCGCCGAAGGCCGACGCGAAGCTGATGGACGAAGCCCTCCTCGTCGTGGCCGACGCCCAGCTCGCTGGCATTGCCGAGCACCTGCCTGAGACAAGCGCCGAACACGGCGGCGAGAAACGGCCCGGAGCCGGCGCGTGCGTCGATCTCGGGCGGGGTCGCCATCACCGGCTCGACCGCCGCCGCACCCTGCACGAGCCGCCCGCCGCGCTCGGCCTTGCTCACGGTGCTCAGCCAGAGCCCCCGGTCGACCGACCAGCGATGGGCCAGCTCGTAGAGCGCCGATACCGGCCCGGACTTGAGCTCCAGCTCCAGTTCGCAGATGGCGTCGTGGCGGTCGCCGGCGGCCACGCGGCCGATGTCGAGCGCGAGTTCGACCTTCGCGCCGTTTGCCGTGACGAGCCGGATCAGCCGGTCGACCTCGGTGTGGAAGCGCTCGACGAGCAGGCCGTCGGCCCCGGCACCGGCGAGCGCAGCACGGAGCGCCGCGCCTGCCGGGCTGCCATCGTGCAGCGCGACATCGAGCGCCGGTTCACCGCCGGGCGGGGCCATGCGCTCGACGTTGTGCTCGAGCCGGCGCAGGAGATCCGGCGTCAGCGCCTTGACCGTCTGGATCCAGCGATCGCCTTCGCGACGCAGCCGCAACGAGACCGACCGGGCCGCGAGACGGCCGTCTGCGGTATCGAAGTAGCGTGCCTGCAAGCGTTCCTGACTGACTTTGCCCTTTCGCATGGCCGCCACCAGGCTTTCCAGCCCGGGCGGCGAGACGATGTACTTGAGTTCGATTTCCATTGACGCATGACCGCGGCCATTGCCTCGGCACCAGTCTCGGTTGTGCTCCCAAGGTATCGACTTCGGACGGCCGATGCAACGGTGCAAGCGAGCGATTCGCGTCACGCGCCCCCCGATGCCGCAGCCTGCCGCTGGCCGACCCGCACCGTCGGGATGGGAAAATCCTCGGCTTTCCGGGTTCGGTGTTCAGCCCGACCCATCGGCGCCGCTTCGGTCCATCCTTGCTTGAAGAGGAACAGTCTCATGCCAGCCTCCACCGACTCCGCCACCCGTTTCGGGCGACCCGAGGGCGGTTGGAGGCTGCGTCTCTACGCCGTCATATTCGAGTCCGACACTCGACCGGGGCGGCTCTTCGACCTTGCGCTGCTCTTGCTCATCGTCGCGAGCGTCAGCGTCGTCATGCTCGACAGCTTCGACACCCTGCACCGGCGCTGGGGCGTGGTGTTCGGCGTGTTCGAATGGGTGTTCACGCTTTTCTTCACCGCCGAATACCTGGCCCGGCTGGCGTGCGTGCGCCGGCCGTCACGTTATGCGCTGAGCCCCTTCGGGCTGATCGACCTCCTGGCCGTGCTGCCGACCTGGGCGGCGTTGTTGTTCCCAGGCGTGCATGCGCTGATCGACGTTCGGGTGCTGCGCCTGCTGCGCCTGTTTCGTATCCTCAAGCTGGCGGCCTATGTTCAGGAATACGCCGCGCTGGGTCGGGCCCTGGCCGCCAGCCGGCGCAAGATCCTGGTGTTCCTGAGCTTCGTGTTGATGGTCGTCACGGTGATGGGCACGTTGATGTACGTGGTCGAAGGGCCTGAGCACGGCTTCCCGAACATCCCGGTATCGATCTACTGGGCCATCTCGACGATGACGACTGTCGGCTTCGGCGACATCACGCCGAAGACCGGCCTCGGTCGCTTCATCGCATCGGTGATGATGCTTGTCGGCTGGGGCACGCTGGCGGTGCCGACCGGCATTGTGAGTGCCGAATTCACCGCACAACGACTGCCCGGCCGCCGCACGCCGACGCCCCGCGCCTGTCCTGCGTGCCGGTCGGAAGGGCACGAACCGGATGCCGGCTTCTGTCGTGATTGCGGTGCCGCGTTGGCGTCGAAGTAACCAAAGCGTCCGATCGGGCGGACCCCGACATCAGCCGTGAAGTACCTGCACGCAAGCCCAGGACGAGCCGGCGAGCCGTTCGTCGTCAGCCACGAAATCTGTGAGCGGCTCGGTGCCCATCGCGCCCTGCAATCGCATGGCCTGCCGGGCCGTCGAAGCCCACCAAAGCTGCTGCATCGTCGGCAATGTTGCAAACGACCCGCGCCTCGAAGCCTTCCGCTGCCCTCAAATCTTGCCGAACAAGGTCTTCACCACGCCCCGCAACCACACGTTCGCCGGATCCCTGTGGGCCAGGGCATGCCAGAACTGGTGAACCGCGATCACCGGCGACTTGAGCGGCGCATCCACCTGGCGCAGCGTGCCGTACCGGGTGCACACGCTGGCGAGGTCCGACGGCACCGTGGCGATCAGGTCCGTTTGTTCGAGCACCGGCAGCAGACTCATGAAGTGCGACAGCTCGATGAGCACGTTGCGCCGCAGGCCCCGCTGCTGCATGAACTGCTCGAAGACGTGCTCGCGGCCCTCGGGGCGCACGACCGCATGCGACGCCGCCAGGTATTCCTTCAAGGTTATGCGTTCCCCGATCGCCGGATGACCGCATCGCAACAGGCACACATGCGGGTTGTCGAACAGCTTTTGCTGATAGAAGCCGGTTCGCTGCAGGTCGGGAAAGTAGCCGACCGCCAGATCGGCCAGGCCCGACTCGAGCGCCTGCGCCGCGGCCACGCGCGGCTGGGCGATGGTGCGCAGGCGGGCGTTCGGCGCGTCCTGCGCGAAGCGCTGGATCAACCCGGGCAGGAAGTTCGACTCGCCGATGTCGGGCGTGACGACCGTGAACGTTCGGCTGGTCGTGTCGGGTTCGAAGCGCGTTCGTTGCAGGACGTCCGTCTTCACCACTTCCATGATCCGGCGAACGGGTTCGGCCAGTTCCAGGGCGCGCGGGGTCGGTTTCATCTGCCAGTCGCTGCGCACGAACAACGGGTCGTCGAGCAGTGTCCGCAAGCGCGCGACCGCGGCGCTCATGGCCGGCTGGCTGAGCCCCAGCGCCTGGCCGGCCAGCGTCACGCTCCGGTGGGTGACCATGGCGTCGAAGACGACGAGCAGGTTGAGGTCGACCGAGGCGAGCTCCATGCGCCGGCCCGTCAGCAGGAGGCGCCCAAAGCACCTCGGCGCCAGGCCTCAACCGGCCTCGAGTCCAGCCGCTTTCACGCCGGCGATGCAGATGGCTTCGTCCTCGTCGCCCGTGCCGCCGCTCGCGCCGACCGCGCCGATGACCGCGCCGCTCGAGTCCTTGATCAGCACGGCGCCCGTCTGCGGAATGAACTTGCCGCCGCCGGTCGAGGCCAGCGCGCCGAAGAAGGCGGGAAGGTCCTTGGCGCGCTGCGTCAGGACACGCGACGCCGCGCCCATCGCCACCGCCGCCCAGGCCTTGCCGCTCGCGATGTCGATGCGGAACATGGAGGCGCCGTCCTGGCGCTGCGAACTCTTGATGTGACCGGCGTCGTCGAGCACGACGACCGCCATCGGCTGGTGGCCGGCCTGCTGCGACTGCTGCAAGGCAGCCGAGATGATGTGATTGGCTTGCGCGAGGGTCAGGCGGTCGGTCATGGTTTTCCCTTGGATTGGAGATGGCGGAGCGTGCTCGGTCCATAGTCTACCCAGCGCCTGACATGGAATCCATCGAGTGGATTCGATGAATTCGAGGAATCGCCTTTTCGAATGGCGACTGCTTGCTTACATTGCGCCGTCGGGCGTGCCGAGCAGGCGCTTTCCGGCGGAGGCGATTCAGATGAGGACCGCAGTGTCGGGAAACCGTGAAAGGGCAGGGCCGTCGCGATGCGATTGCGGGCTCGACCTGCACGCCCATTTCGTGCCCCACGACTTCCCTTCCTATCTAGGCAGCAAGGCGCCTGCCCGCTGGCCGTCGATGGTGCCGGCGAACGATTGCCATCACCGCAGCGTCATGATCGAGGGCAAGCTGTACCGAACGGTTTCCGACAAGGCCTGGAGCGTCGAGAGCCGCCTCGAGGATCTGCCCGGCATGGGCCTGGCACGGCAAGCGCTGTCACCGATGCCGGAGCTGCTGTCGTACTGGATGGCCCCGGCGGATGCGCAACAGTTGCTGCGCTTCCTGAACGAGGAGATCGCGGTCGCGGTCGACCGGTCGGCGGGCGCCCTGATCGGGCTGGGCGCCGTGCCGCTGCAGGATGTCGACCGGGCGATCACCGAATTGCGCCACCTGTGCGAGACGCTCGGCTTCGCCGGCGTCGAGATCGGCAGCAACATCGACGGCGTTCCGATCGGCGACGCCCGGTTCCTGCCGTTTTTCGAGGCCTGCCGGGCGATCGACGCGGCCGTGTTCGTCCACGCGGTCAAACCGACCGGGATGGACCGGCTCGTCGGCCCGCCGCAGCTCCAGCAGGTGCTGGCCTATCCGACCGATGTCGGTCTGGCCGCGGCCTCGGTCATCACGTCGAACCTCCTGGTGCAGCTACCGGGCCTGCGCATCGCCTTCAGCCACGGCGGCGGCACGCTCGCCTCGCTGCTGCCGCGCCTGCAGCAAGGCTGGGCGGTGTTCCCGCCGCTGCGCAATGCCATCGAGCCGTCACCCGTCGAGCAGGCACGCCGGTTTTGGTTCGACACGCTGGTATTCGACACGCCGACGCTGCGCCACCTCGTGGCCACGTTCGGTGCCGACCGGTTGATGATCGGAACCGACTATCCCTTCAATTTCCACGACCGCATGCCGGTCGCCCGCATTCGGGATGCCGGCTTCGACGAGCTGACCACTGCCCGCTTGATGCACCTGAATGCCGAGACTTTCCTCGGACTCGATTCTGCCAACCCATCATGAATTCACCCTTGATCGCCGCTCTTCGAAGCGTCGCCCTGAACGTGCCGGATCTTGTCCAGGCCGAGGCCTTCTACACCGAGGTCTGGCGCCTCGTCGTGGTCGATCGGTCGGCCGATGCGCTCTACCTGCGTGGCAGCGGTCACGACCACCACCTCCTCGCGCTGCACCGGGGCGATGCCGCACCGACCGTTCGGCAGGTGACGCTGCGTGCCCGCGCTGCGGCCGCGCTGCCGGAGATCGAGCGCGCGGCAGTGGCGGCCGGCGGTCGGATCGTGTCCGCCACCGGCCCGGCCGCCGATCCGGCCGGCGGCACGCACCTGGTGCTGGCCGACCCGGACGGCCGGGTGTTCGAGGTCGTCCATGGTGACGCCACGAACGAAGTTGCACCGGCCGATCGCGACACGCCCGAGCGGCTAGCGCACGTCATCTTCAACAGCCACGACGTGACGGCGAGCCAGTCGTTCATGGAACGCGCCCTCGGCTTCAGCCTCGCCGACCGAACCGCCAACATGGCCTTCATGAACTGTTGCACCGACCATCACAGCATCGGCGTGCACGTGGCCGACAACGACGCGCTCAACCACGTGGCGTTCCTGATGCCGAGCCTGGACGCCGTGATGCGTGGCGGCGGCCGCATGAGAGACGCCGGTCACGCCATCGAATGGGGTCCTGGCCGGCACGGGCCGGGCAACAACGCCTTCAACTACTTCGTCGATCCGTTCGGCGTCGTCATCGAATACACGGCGGAGGTCGAGCAGGTCGACGCGAGCTACCGGCCGGGTCGTCCCGAGGACTGGAAGTGGCCGGAGGGCCGCGTCGACCAGTGGGGCGTGGGCCAGCCGCCGACACCGCGGCTGCGCCAGGCCCAGCGGCAGGTTTTCTTCGCAGCGCCGACGCCGACGCCGACGCCGGTCTGAACAGCGGACCTTCGTCAACCCGGATTCTCAGGACGCCCACATGAAATTTCTCACCTTCGTAGAAGACGGCGAAGCCCGCCTCGGCGTCGTCGACGGCGAATCCGTGATCGACCTCGGCCGTGCCGACCGGTCGATCCCATCCTCGCTGCGGGTCGCGTTGCGTGCTGGCGTCGACCTTCGCGCCGCCGCGGCCCACGTGCTGGCCACCGATTCGCCACGGTTGCCGCTCGCGTCGCTGACGCTCGCGCCGGTCGTTCCCGAGCCCGGCAAGATCATCTGCCTCGGCCTCAACTACTACGACCATGCCAAGGAAAGTGGCCGGCAGAAGCCCGAGTACCCGTGGTTCTTCTTCCGTGGCGCCACCTCGCTCATCGGCCACGGCGCCGCCGGCCAGCGCCCGCGGGTGTCGGAAAAGTTCGATTTCGAGGCGGAACTCGCGGTGGTCATCGGCAAGGCGGGCAAGCACGTCAAGCAGGAGGATGCGCTCGGCCTCGTGTTCGGCTACTCGTGCTTCAACGACATGTCGGTGCGCGACTACCAGAAGAAGACGCCGCAGTGGACGATCGGCAAGAACTTCGACGCCAGCGGCGGCTTCGGCCCGGTCGTCGTGACGAGCGATGAACTGCCGCCGGGGGCAGCCGGCCTGCGCATCCAGGGCCGGCTCAACGGCGAATCGATGCAGGACGCCAACACCACCGACATGATCTGGGGCGTCACCGAGACGATCGCCCTGCTGACCGAATGCCTGACGCTCGAGCCGGGCGACGTGATCGCGATGGGAACCCCGGCGGGCGTCGGGCAGGCGCGCACGCCGCCCGTCTGGATGAAGCACGGCGACCGCTTCGAAGTCGAGATCGAGGGCATCGGCTGCCTCGCCAACCCGATCCGTGACGAGGCCTGAGATGACGGCAGTCGACCCGGCCGGGGCACTCTACGACGTCGCGGTGGTGGGCTTCGGGCCGTCCGGCGCGACAGCCGCGGGGCTGCTCGGCGGCCACGGGCTGCGGACATTCGTCTGCGACCGGTCGCGCGAGGTCTACGACAAGCCGCGTGCCATCGCCCTCGATCACGAGGTGCTGCGCGTCTTCCAGGAAATCGGCATCGTCGACGAGGTGCTGCATTTCGTCGAGCCGTTCACGCCCTCGGAGTACTTCGGCGTCGATGGCCAGTTGATCAAGCGGCTGACCATGGTCGCGCCGCCTTACCCGATGGGCTACACGCCTTCCAATGTGTTCAGCCAGCCGCCGGTCGAGGCCGCGCTGCGCGCGCATGTCCAGCAACTGCCGACGGTGACAACCTCGCTCGGCGTCGAGGTCGTCGGTGTCGAACAAGACACCGACGCGGTCACCCTGCGCCTGCGCCATCCCGACGGGCGTGTCGAAGCCGTTCGCGCCCGCTATGTGGTCGCCTGCGACGGGGCTTCGAGCTTCGTCCGGGAAGCGGTCGGATTGACGCTCGACGACCTGGCGTTCGACGAGCCGTGGCTGGTGATCGACGTCCTGGTCAACGAGCGAGGGCTCGCCAAGCTGCCGGCCACCAGCGTCCAGTACTGTGAGCCGGGGCGGCCGGCGAGCCTCGTGATCGGGCCGGGCAACCACCGCCGCTGGGAAATCTCGCTCCATGAGCACGAGGACCCCCGGCTCGCGGCCACGCCCGACGAATGCTGGCGCTTGCTGTCGCGCTGGATCACGCCGGAGGACGGCACGCTGTGGCGCCAGGCGAGCTATCGCTTCCATGCCCTGGTAGCCGGCGAATGGCGCCGCGGGCGCGTCTTCATCGCTGGCGATGCCGCCCACCAGCAGCCTCCTTTTCTCGGCCAGGGCATGTGCCAGGGGATCCGCGACGCCGCCAACCTGAGCTGGAAGCTGCGTGCCGTCTTGCAGGGGCAGATCCGCGGTGACGCGGCCGAGCACCTGCTCGACTCCTACGGCAGCGAGCGCAAGCAGCACGTCAGCGACCTGACGGCGACCATCAAGGCGATCGGCGCCGTGATCTGCGAGCGCGACGTCGACCGGGCCCGGCAGCGTGACGCCGCCCTTCTCGCCGAGTGCGACGGATGGGTGCGCGACACGCCGCGGCAGGATGTCTTGCCTGCGCTGCGTGTCGGCCTTGTTTCGGAGGTACCCAGCAGCGCCCGGGGCACGCTCTTCCCGCAACCGCGCGTCGTCGCGGACGAACTCGGCGCGCGGCTCATGGACGAGCTGACGGAGCCTGGCTGGCGCTTGGTGCTCCGCCCGGGCAGCGACATCGACACCGGCGTGGCATCACTGCCGCGAGCTGGGCTGGAAGTGGTCGCGATGGGCCGTGCCGGATGGATCGAGAGCACGCCGCTCTTGCTGCCCTGGTTCGACAAGCACGCCTGCGACGCGGCCCTGGTCCGCCCGGATCATTACGTCTTCGGCGTCGCCGGCGACACCGCGGGGCTCGAGAACCTGCTCGACGAATGGGCCGTTCGTTATGGCGCAGCGGCCACTGCATCCTGACCTTTCGGCCGACCCCTCGGGCAGACGGGGAAAACTCCGCACCGCGCCGATCCACTGGAGACACCTGACATGAGCCTTCCTACGACCGCCCTCTCTGGAGCGCCTCTCGCCACTTCGACGCTGCCCGAGGCCGGGCAGTCGGCGGCGCACCGGCGGCTGCTCTTCGCCGCGTCGCTCGGGTCGGCCATCGAGCACTACGACTTCTTCTGCTACGCGTTCATCGCGCCGATCGCCTTCGGCGCGGCGTTCTTTCCGCGCATGGATCCGCTAGCGGGTTCGCTCGCGGTCTACGCCACGTTCGCGGTCGGCTTCGCGGCCCGGCCGCTCGGCGGCCTGGTGTTCGGCCATTACGGCGACCGCATCGGCCGCAAGGTCGTGCTGATGCTGACGCTGCTGATCATGGGCATCGCCAGCTTCCTGATCGGCTGCCTGCCCACTTATGCGAGCGCCGGGATCTGGGCGCCGGCACTGCTCGTCACGCTCCGGTTCCTTCAGGGTTTCGCGTTCGGCGGCGAGTACATGAACGCCGTCACGCTGACGCTCGAAGGTGCGCCGGCGGGCAAGCGCGGCCTGTTCGCGTCGTTCGTCAACGCCTCCGGGCCGGTCGGCATCATCGCCGCCTCGGGCCTGATCGCGCTCATGACCGGCGCGTTCGGCGCCGATGCGTTCCAGGCCTGGGGCTGGCGGGTGCCGTTCCTGCTCAGCATCGTCATGGTCGCGGTCGGCACCTACGTGCGATCGCATGTCGACGAGTCGCTGCTCTTTCGGCAGGCCAAGGCAAAGAACCTGGTCGAACGGATGCCCATACTTCAGGTGCTCGCGACCTGCAAGACCTCGACGCTGCGAGCCGTGCTGATCAACATGGTGCACAGCTCCTTCCAGTACCTGTGCACGGTCTTCGTGATCGGCTATGCCGTCAAGCGGCTCGGCATGCCGGCGTCTGGCGTGACGCTCGGCACGACGCTCGCCAACGTGCTCGAGATGTTCATGGTGCCGGCGCTCGCGCTCGCCAGCGACCGGATCGGCCGCCGGCCGCTGATGCTGCTCGGCATCGGCCTGGCAGCGGCCTGGTTCCCGTACTTCCTCGGGATCGTCCAGTCGCGCGACATGACGATGCTGATCATCGGCCTGATCGTCGCGGTCGGCGTCATCCATGCCCTGATGTTCGCACCGGAAGCGGCGTTCACCGCCGAACTTTTCCCGACCTCGGTCCGGGTGAGCGGCGGCTCGCTCGGCAAGCAATTGGGGATCGTCCTCGGGGGCGGCTGCGCGCCGTTGATCGCAACCGGGCTGATGGGGTCCGGCACCAGCTTCGGGGCGGTCATCGTCTACTGCGAGATCATCGCCGCCTGCGCGTTCATCGGCATCCTGATGTCGCCGGAGAACTTCCGACGGCCGCTGCAGGAAGTGCCGGCGACTTGACGGCGTTACCCCCGCGCGGTCAACCGGCCTCGCGACCGACCGGCGGCATCTCCGCTGCGCATGCGGCGAGCGTCTCGCGCAGCCAGCGGTGGGCCGGGTCGGCATCGAGGTGTCGTGGCCAGACCATGACCTCGACGAGCGCCGGCATCTCGAACGGCGCCGGCAGCACCCGCAGCGGCAGGTGCCGGGCGAAATGGCCTGCCAGCCGGCTCGCGAGCGTCGCCACCCGGTCGGTGCCGACGAGCAGCAGGGGCACGGTCGAGAAGTTGTCGACGCTCGACTCGACACGCCGCTGCTGGCCGTAGCGCGGCAGGAACCA
>CAXTDH010000037.1:0-12772 GCA_964242405.1 uncultured Rhizobacter sp.
CGCTCGGGTAGCGCTGGGCGTAATAGCTGACGTTCAGGCCCTCGGGGCCGATGAAACGGATCTCGCGGCCGGCGAGCGCGGCAAAGGAGGTGTCGAGCGAGAAGGTCTCGAGCGGCTCGGGTTGCGGCTTGTAGATCGGCACCAGAACGATGACGGTCATGCGAGCTCTGCATCTGCCCACAGCGTCTCGGCGCGAGGCTCGCTGGCGCCGTCAGCGGCAACCACGGCGCCCGCCTCGGTCGGCGGCGCCGCCCGGTGCAGTTCCACGAGCGTGGCCTCGAGGTCGCGACAAAAGCGCGGCGTGTCGAACAGCGGATGAGTCGCCCGGTGCCGGGCGAGCCGCGCCCGGAGCCGCGCCAGGCGCGCCGGCTCGAGCGCCAGCAGCAGCGCCAGCGCCTCGTAGGCGGCAAAGGATTCGGTGACCAGCTCGGGCATGCCGATCGCATGCAGCAGGCTGGCGCCGACCCGCGAGGGAAACGATTCGCCGCGGCAGGTGACGACCGGAAGGCCGGCCATCAGCGCATCGGCGCCGGTGGTGTGGGCGTTGTAGGGGTAGGTGTCGAGGAACAGGTCGGCCTGCCGGTAGCGGGCCAGGTGGTCCTCGACCCGCGGCACCCGTTCGGCGAACACGAGCCTGGAGGCGTCGACGCCGCGCGCCTCGGCTTCGCGCTTCAGGTTGGCCCGCGCCGCCTCGCCGCGGCTCATCAACCAGAGCACGCTGCCCGGCACGGCGCGCATCAGCCGCATCCAGGTGTCGAAAAGCGGTGGCGCGATCTTGTAGTCGTGGCTGAAGGAGCAGAAGACGAAGCCGGTCTCCGGCAGGCCGCATTCCGCGCGGCTCGGCGTAACAGGCGAGATGCGGACGCTGGAGTCGGTCGGCAGGTAGCTGTGCGGCAGCCAGGCCACCTTCTCCGAATAGAACGCCTGGTGGTCGGGTGGAATCACCTGCCGATCGGCCAGGATCCAGTCGAAATAGTCGCTGCCCATGGTGCCGGGATAGCCGAGGAAGTTGACTTGCACCGGGGCGGGCCGCCAGGCGAAGATTTCGGCCCGGGTGTCGGAGGTGTAGCCGCCGAGATCGATCGCGATGTCGACTTCGAGCTCGCGCATCTTGCGGGCAATCTGCTCCGTGCCCCATGACCGCACGTCGTGGAACTGGTCGAACGCGGCGAGCATGCGGCCGCGCAGCCGGCTGCCATCGTCGATGCCGAGCGAGATCGCGATCGTTTCGAACCGCGTCTTGTCGTGCAGCTCGAAGACGCCGGCCATCAGGTGGCCGACCGGGTGCTCGCGAAAGTCCGGCGACACATAGGCGATGCGGATCCTGTCGTGTCGGTACGCCTCGCCGTTCCAGAGCGACACCGGCTTCTTCGGGCACTGCTGGCTGGCGAACAGCCGGGCGCAGATCAGGTGCTCGCTCGCCTGGTCGGAGACCGACATGAAGGCGAGCGATTTGGTCGCCCGCTTGCCCGCCAGCACCGCGGCGCGGATGCGGACGGCAAGCGCCTCCTGGCCGGTCCAGTCGCACAAATGAGCACGCTCGTAGTGCAGCAGGCCGAGCGCGTAGTCGTGATCGGGGGCGAGGGCGATCAGCCGCTCGAACATTCGACAAGCGTGTTCGCTCTGCTTGAATTCGGTCAGCATCACACCGCAATTGGAAAGCGCGGCGATGTGGTCGGGCTGGATCTCGAGCACCCGGTTGAAGCGCTCCAGCGATTCCTTGTGGCGGAACATCGAGCGCAGCAGCACGCCGCTGTTGATGAGCGCCTCGATGAAGCCCGGCTGCAGACGGATCGCCTCGTCGAACTGGGCCAGGGCTTCGTCGAACCGGCCCTGGCCTTGCAGGCAGGTACCGAGCAGGAAGTTGAGCGGTGCGAACGACAGCCGCGCCGCACCCTGCTCGGCCAGCCGGCAAGCGATGGCCGCATCGCCCCGGTTGAGGGCGATGACACCCAGGGAATAGAGCGCCGGCCCGTTCAGCGGTTCGGCTTCGAGCACCCGCTGGAACAGCAGCGCCGCCTCCTCGACCCTCTGTTGCGATTGCAGATGGATGGCGCTGACGATCAGTTCGTTGACGGACATGGCTTTCGAATTGCGGGTCTTTTTCATTGGGCAGGGCGGGACGACAAAGGCGAAGCGTTGACAGCGAGCGCGAGTGGCACGGTCGTCGTCGCTTCGGCACCGCTGCCGAGCGCCTTGTAAAGCCCGGCCGCAGCGTCCTGCTGTTCGCGCCGCAGGCTGGTCGTCGATTGCTGCGCGGCGTACAGCAGGCGCTGGGCGTCGAGCACGTCGCGGTAGCTGCCGAGGCCGATCTGGAAGCGGGCCCGGGCCATCTTCAGCCGGGCGCCCGTGGCCTGGAGCCCGGCGAGCGACGACGCCATCTGCGACCGCAGCATCGCCCGCGTCGACAGCAGATCGGCCACCTCGCGAAACGCCTGCTGTATCGTCTTTTCGTACTCGGCCACGGCCACGGCCTGGCGCGCCTGGGCCGCCTCGGCACCTCCTGCCGTGCGGCCGCCATCGAAGATCGGCAAGGTCAGCACCGGCGAATACGACCAGGCCCCACTGCTCAGGAGCGTCGCCAGCGCCGGGCTCGCCAAGCCGAGCGCCGCGGTCAGCATGATCTTCGGCAGGTAAGCGGCGCGGGCGGCGTCGATGTCGGCATTGGCCGCGATCAGGCGCTGTTCGGCGGCCATCACGTCCGGGCGGCGCAACAAGGTCTCGCTCGGCACGCCGGCGGCCAGCACCACCCCGGGCTCCTGGTCCGCGAGCGGCCGGCCGGGCGGCAAGTCGCCGATCACCCGGCCGACCAGCACCACCAACTGGTTGTTGGCGACATCCAGCCGGTGGCGCGATTGGGCGAGCGCAGACCGAGCCGCCTCGAGGTTGACGACCGCCTGCTCGCGCTCGTCTTCGCTCGCGCCGCCGGCAGCGATGCCTTGCACCGCGACGGCGAGCGTCTGCTCGCGCGACTGCACGGTGGACTGCCCGAGCTCGATGAGTTCGCCCTGCTCGAGCACTGCGTGGTAAGCGCGGGCCACCTCGCTGACGAGCGACAGGTAGACCTCGCGTCGGGCGTGTTCGGTCGCCAGATAGGCGGCCCGGGCCGAGGCCGACATCGACGCCACCCGCCCCCAAAAATCGAGCTCGTAGGAGAGCAGCCCCTGCACGTCGATACGCCGGGTGGAGGCGCCGGTGTTGAACGCCGACGGCGTGTAGCTGCGCGTTTCGTCGACCTGGAGGTTGACCGTCGGCAAGGTATCGGCGCGGGCGATGCGCACCATCGCCCGCTCCTGATCGACCCGCGCGGCGGCGATGCGCAGGTCGCGGTTGTTGTCGAGCGCCATGGCGATCAGGGCCTGCAGGCGCGGATCGGTAAAGAAGGTTTGCCAGCGCACCGGGCCGGCATCGCCACCGGAAGCTGTCGGGCCGGCGGCTGCGGTCGGCCAGGTGGATGCGATGTCACCGGTCGGTCGCTGCAGCGGTGTCGGCGTGGAGCAGGCCGACAGCACGCTGGCCAGCAGCAGCGGAAAACGCCATCTCGCAGCCGGGGCCGTTCGTCCTGATCGCATGTCGTTGGCGCCCGCGTCGGCTGCCCGAGCGGGGCGTTGAGGGTGTGTGAGGTGGTGAGCGGCAAGTTTGGCCCGGCGCCGGCCTCGAAGTGCGGCAAGGTGAGCGGCATATCCCGGTCATCTTCGGGAGCCCGCAGAACCGCTGCCGAACGAGTCCGGCGCCGGAGTCAGGGCGAGGACTGGCGCCCCGCGAGAAGACGGGTCAATGCAGCGCAACTCCGGCGAGCCCGGATCACGAGCCGGCAGCAACATCGCACCCGCCGGAAGCCGTACGCCAGATTGGCCTTTCGGCCTTTTTGCCTTTCCGCATTCCGCCTTGCGGCGCCTGTCGGCTCTTGCCCGACGGCGTCTCCACCACCCCTGCACCTGACAGCGACTGCCGCCTCGACACAGCACCATGAACATCGATGCATTGATGGTGTTGCAGCGCAGCGATGTCGACCACATCGCCGAGAACCGCGAGCGCTTCGCGGATACCCGGCTGCTGTTCATCGACGCCGGCATCCTGGAGGCCGGATTGCAGGCTGGATTGCAGAATTACGAATTGCGCCGCATCCAGGTCGCGCCCGACCTGTTGCCGCTGAACCTGTCCGAGACAGTGGTCAGCGCGGCGGCCATCGATCTGGCGCTGACCGAGGTGCGTGAAGAAGTCTGGGGCTCGGGCGCCTTTCACGGCTGGGATCAGGGCCTCCTGCATGTGCCGCTGATGCGGGCCCACACCCTGCGCGGCATCGCCCGGGCGATCGAGTCCAGCTGGCCGGAGCAGCGACTCGGGCTGTTGCGCCCGGCCAACCCGGCAGCCTCGCACTGGGATTCGATGCTGTCGACCGACATCGTCGCGGCCAACCCGGCGCGCTGGTCGGTCGTCGGCAGCTATCCGTCGGGCCGGTACTGGAGCCCCGCCATGCTTCAGGTGTGCTTCGACTTCGCCGGCGTGCGCCGCCTGGTCGAGGCCGGCGACGGCGAATGCCTGACCCACATCCCCACCTGCCTGTACGACGCGCCGGCCTTCGAAGCGGCCGTGAGCCAGACGTTCACCCGCAATATCGATTTGCCGAGCCTGATGTGGGATGTGCCGCTGCGGCGCGGCACGAGCTTCCTGTTGCAGCGCATCGAGGCAGTGCCGATCGATGCGGATTGCGTCAGCTACCGGGAACGAGCCCGCCAGATCTTCAGCGAGCGCCTGGCACGCCTTATTCCTTCGCAGGCGGCCCTGACGCAGCAGGCCGACGCCTTTGCCAGCCGCTGCCACCTGCAGGCGGTCAATTTCGTCGGCCTGCGACGGGCTCTCGCCGGCAGCCGCCCGCACTTCGTCCTGAGTGACCATGACGCCGGCAACAACGGCCCCTTGTTCTCGGTCGCGGCCGAGCTGGATTGCGCCATCACGGTGCTGCCGCATTCGGCCTATCCGACCAGCCTGATGCCGCACGCGCGACGGGTGACGGCGATCGAACTGGAAGGCGTGGGCGTACCGGTGCGCACGGTGCTCGGCGTGCCGGTGCCGACCCGGGCGGTCCGGTTCCGGGCTTCGGCGACAGCCGCGGATCGAACAGCGCCCCGCCGCGTCTGTCTGCTGCTCAACAGCATGGAAGGCGACAGCCTGAGCTACGTCGATTTCTTCGCGCTCATCAAGTTCCACAAGGCGCTCGCCGCCCTCTGCGCGGCGCAGGAATGGGCGTTGTCGGTGCGCCTGAAACCCGGTTCGCCGGGGCTGAACGTGGTGGCTTCGGCACTCGCCATGCCGACCGGCTACTTCCTTCGCACCATGGCGCAGCCGATCGACGAAGTGGCCCGCGACGCCGACATCTGCATCGCCTTCGGCGAGCCGACCAGCGCCACGATCGCTTTCTTCAATGCCGGCAGCCTGATGCTGCATGTCAGCGATCAGCAATGGCCGCGCGACTACCGCCTGACGACGCCGCTCGCCGAATTGATGCCGACCCAGGGCTGCGACGAAGCGATCGCCGGCCTCGCGCTATTGATGCGCGATTCATCGCTTTATTCGGCGAAACAGCGAACCCAGTCCGGCCACTATGCAGAGCGCCGCATTGCGGTGCACGACACGATCTTCACCGGCCGTGCGTCCTCCCCGCCGAACCCCCTCACGCCATAGCGCAGGCTCCCATGTTGAACGACAAAAGCATACTGGTGACCGGCGGCACCGGCTCCTTCGGCAAGGCCTTCGTGCACACCGTGCTGGCGCGCTACCCGAAGGTCAGACGGCTGGTGATCTATTCGCGCGACGAGTTGAAGCAATTCGACATGGCCCAGCAACTGCCTGCGAGTCGATACCCGCAGATCCGATTCTTCATCGGCGACATTCGCGACGCGGCTCGCCTCTCACGGGCGATGGAGGGCATCGACATCGTCGTCCATGCCGCCGCCTTGAAGCAGGTTCCGGCGGCCGAGTACAACCCGTTCGAGTGCATCAAGACCAATGTCATGGGTGCGCAGAACGTGATCGAGGCCTGCCTGGACAACAAGGTCCAGCGGGTGGTGGCACTTTCCACGGACAAGGCGGCCGCGCCGGTCAACCTTTACGGCGCGACCAAGCTGTGTTCGGACAAGCTCTTCGTCGCGGCCAACAACATCAAGGGCAGCCGCGACCTGCGCTTCTCGGTGGTTCGTTACGGCAACGTGATGGGCAGCCGCGGCTCGGTCGTTCCGTTCTTCGCCGAACGGCGCGCCAGCGGAACGCTGCCCATCACCGACCCGCAGATGACGCGCTTCAACATCTCGCTGCAGGACGGCGTCGACATGGTGCTGTGGTCGCTGGAGCACGCCTGGGGCGGCGAGATCCTGGTGCCGAAGATCCCCTCCTACCGCATCACCGACGTGGCGTCGGCGGTCGCCCCCGAGGCGATCCAGGAAGTGGTCGGCATCCGCCCGGGTGAGAAGATCCACGAGGAGATGATCACCGCGAGCGACAGCCCCAACACCGTCGATCTCGGCGTCTACTACGCGATCCTGCCGAGCGGCGGCAGCTACACCCTCGATGAATACTGTGCCGGCACCGGCGCCAGCCATGTGCGCGCCGGCTTCTCTTACGACAGCGGCACCAACAGCGACTTTCTGTCGGTGCCGCAATTGCGGGCGATGATCTCCGCGCAGGCCGGTCAGGCGCATTGACGGTCCGGTGCCGGTGGACTTCATTCCCTACAGCCGCCAGCAGGTCAGCGAGGCCGACATCGCCGCGGTGACCGCGGTGCTGCGGTCGGACTTTCTCACCCAGGGCCCGGAAGTGCCCCGCTTCGAGGCCGCCTTCGCGGCCCGGCACGGCGCTCCGCATGCGGTGGCCGTGAGCAATGCCACGGCCGGCCTGCACCTGGCCTGCCTGGCGCTCGGTGTCGGGCCGGGGACGCGCGTCTGGACCAGCCCGAACAGCTTTCTCGCCTCCGCGAACTGCGCGCTCTACTGCGGCGCCAGCGTCGATTTCGTCGACATCGACCCGGCGACCCGTAACCTCGGCCTGCCGGCACTGCGCGACAAGCTGGCGGTGTCCGAACGCGAGGGCCGGCTGCCGCAGCTGCTGATCCCGGTGCACTTCGCGGGCCTGCCCTGCGACCTGCGCGAGATGCGCGAGCTGGCTGACCGCTACGGCTTTCGCATCCTGGCCGACGCTTCGCATGCCACCGGCGCGAGCTATCTCGGCCAGCCGGTCGGCAGCGCCTGGGCCGATGTCAGCGTGTTCAGTTTTCATGCGGTAAAGGTGATCACGACGGCCGAAGGCGGCATGGTGACGACCCACGATCCGGAGGTGGCTCAACGGATGAGCCAGCTGCGTTCGCACGGCATGACACGCGAGCCGGGGCAGATGCAGGCGGTGCCGGAAGGCCCCTGGGTCTACGAGCAGCAGGCGCTCGGCTTCAACTGTCGAATGACCGAATTGCAAGCGGCCCTCGGCAGCTCACAGCTGGCCCGCCTGGCCGACCTGCAGGCGCGGCGCGCGGCCCTGGACGAGCGCTACGACGGCCTGTTGGCGGGACTGCCATTGCGCCGGCCGCCTCGGCAGGGCGACCGGGTGTCGGCATGGCATCTCTACGCGGTGGAGCTCGATGCGGCGCGCACCCGGGTGACGCGCGCAGCCGTGTTCGCGGCGCTCCGCGAGGCCGGGATCGGTGTCAACGTGCACTACATCCCGATCCACACCCAGCCGTTCTACCAGCGCCTCGGGTTCCGTGCCGGCGACTTTCCTGCCGCCGAGGCCTACTACGCGAATGCCCTTACGTTGCCGCTATTCCCGGCGTTGACGCATGCCGAGCAGGACCATGTGGTGGCGACGCTGGCGCGGGCACTGGCGCAGTGAGGCTTGCTCTCGGCACCGTCCAGTTCGGGCTCGCCTACGGCGTCGTCGGCCGTGCCGAGCGCATCGGCGACGAGGAGGCACGGCAGATCTTCGACCGTGCGGCCGAGCTCGACATCGACCTGCTGGATACGGCGCCTGGCTATGGCGACATCGAGCAGCGCCTCGCGGCACTGAGCTTGGGGCGCGGCCCTGAACCGGCGACGGGCGGCGCGGAAGCCCTGGGAGCAGCGAACGGAGCGGCAGCGACGCCTGTCCTGCCCGCGAGCCGATTCACGGTGGTGACCAAGATCGCGCCGCTGGCTGGACCGAACAACGGGTCGGCGAAACCAGTGAGTGACGCGTCGACCCACCCGGTGAGCGACGCGATGACCGGAGCGGCGCGCGGAACATTCACCTGCCCTGATCCGACCACCGATTCGGCCACCGCCGTCGCCCTTGTCAGCGCCTCGCTCAAGCGCTCGCGTGCCCGCCTCGGCAGCGCCCTGCAGTCGGTGCTGTTCCACAGTGCCGACGATCTGCTCGGCCAGCACGGCGATTCACTGTGGAATGCCGCGTCCAGGCTCACGGGCGATTGGGGCGTGCGTCTCGGCGTGTCGTGCTACGGGCCGGCTCAATTGCAATCGGTCTGCGAGCGCTTCCCCGTCGCCGTGGCGCAATTGCCGGGCAACGCCTTCGACCAACGCCTGATGGATCGGCGATTCCCGCAAGTCGAGCTGCACGTTCGCTCGGCGTTCCTGCAAGGCCTGCTGTTGGCGCCGGCCGACATCGGCGGTAGCCGGGTGCCGGCCGCGGCGTCGGCCTTGATGCGATGGCATGCCGGCTGCGCGGCGCGTGGCCTGTCGCCGCTGCAGGCAGCACTCGGCGCCGTCAAGGCACTGCCCGGCGTGCAGCGCTGCCTGGTCGGTGTCGACAGCCGGGCCCAGCTCGAGGAAGTCGCCGCCGCCTGGCAGCGCGCGACGCCGCTGGCCTGGCCGGAGCTCGCAACCGAAGACCCTGCCGTCATCGACCCGCGCACCTGGGGCCGGGCGTGACGCATCCCATCCCACCGGCAGCAAAGCCACGCGTGCTGGCGATCGTCCAGGCCCGCACCACGAGTTCGCGCCTGCCGGGCAAGGTGCTGATGCCGCTGGCCGGCCGGCCGATGATCTGCTTCATGCTCGAGCGCATTCGCCGCACGAGCCGCGTCGACGACACCGTCCTGGCGACGAGCACCGACGCGAGCGACGACGTGCTGGCCGAGACCGTCGCCCGCAGCGGCTTCGACGTCCACCGCGGCTCGCTCGACGATGTGCTCGGCCGCTTCGCCGGCGCCGCCGCTGCACGTGATTGCGATGTGATCGTTCGCCTCACCGGCGATTGCCCCTTGATCGACGCAGCGCTGATCGACCGTGTCGTCGACCATCTGCTGGCCAACGGGCTCGACTACGTCACCAACAGCGAACCACCGAGCTACCCCGACGGCCTGGACGTCGAGGCCTTCACCGCGGTGGCGCTGCAGCGCGCCGATGCGCAGGCGCGGCTCGCCAGCGAACGCGAGCATGTGACGCCCTGGCTGCGAACCGCGGCCGCGGGCCTGCGCACCGGCTGCGTCGGCAGTGCGGTCGACCTGTCGATGCTGCGCTGGACGGTCGACCACGCCGATGACCTGGCCGTCGTGCGGGCGCTGGTCGACGCGCTCACGCCGGCCCGGGCGCTCGAAGCGGACCTGTTCGACTGGCTTCGCCTGCTGGACGCGCAGCCGCGGCTGGCCGAGGCCAACCGGCACACGCGCAACGAGGGCTATCAAAAGAGTCTGTTGCAGGACGCGCTGGCTTCGGCGCCCTGACCTCCCACCGTTTTGTCCATGAGCGAACCCATGCGAAGTTTCGATCGATCCGAAGCCTTTCTGAAGCGCGCCGAGCAGGTGATTCCGCTCGGCAGCCAGACCTTCAGCAAGAGCCGCACGCAGTACCCGCACGGCGTCTCGCCGTTCTTCATCGAACGCGCCGCCGGCGCGCACGCCTGGGACATCGACGGCAACGAGTACATCGACTTCGTCAGCAGCTTGGCCTCGGTGACGCTCGGCTACCAGGATCCGGACGTCGACGCCGCGGTCAGCGAGCAGTTGAAGAGCGGCGTGATCTTCAGCCTGCCGCACCGGCTGGAAACCGAAGTCGCCGAGCTGATCTGCGAGATGGTGCCGTGCGCCGAGCGGGTGCGGTTCGGCAAGAACGGCTCGGACGCCACCACCGGTGCGGTGCGCCTGGCACGTGCCCACACCGGGCGTGACCGGATCGCCGTCTGCGGCTACCACGGCTGGCAGGACTGGTACATCGGCTCGACCGCCCGCCACAAGGGCGTGCCGCCCGCGACCCGCGAACTCACCCACGCCTTCGCCTACAACGACCTGGCCTCGCTCGAGGCGGCGCTGACAGCCCACCCGGGGCAGTTCGCCGGCGTGATTCTCGAGCCGATGAACATCGCCGAGCCGCTGCCGGGCTTTCTCCAGGGCGTGAAGGATCTGGCGCACCGGCACGGCGCCTTGCTGATCTTCGACGAGACGATCACCGGCTTTCGCTTCGCCAACGGCGGCGCCCAGGCCTGCTTCGGCGTGACACCCGACCTTGCGTCGTTCGGCAAGGGCCTGGCCAACGGCTACCCGCTGTCGGCGATCGCCGGCCGGGCCGACGTGATGAAGCTGATGGAGGAAGTGTTCTTCTCGTTCACCTTCGGCGGCGAAGCGCTGTCGCTGGCCGCCGCCAAGGCGACCTTGACCAAGCTCCGACACGAGGCGGTGATCGAAGGGCTGATCGCCCGGGGCAGCGCGCTCAAGGCGGCGCTCTCGGCGTTGATCGAACGCGAGAAGCTCGGCGACGTGTTCAGCGTGAGCGGCCACCCGACGTGGAGCTTCCTCGCCATTCGCGACGCCCGCGGCGCCGGCTCGTTCGAGATCAAGACGCTGCTGATGCAGGAGCAGCACCAGCGCAGCATCCTGTGCCTGGGCACGCACAACTTGAACCATGCGCACAGCGCCGCCGATGTCGATGCCTTGCTAGCGATGTATGGCGAGGTGCTGCCGATGATCGGCCGCGCGCTCGACGCCGGCACGCTGGCGGGGCTGCTGCGCTGCGAGCCGCTGGTGCCGCTGTTCAAGCTGCGCTGAGGCGGCGGTCGGCCCGTCGCCCGTCGCCCGCCACCCGCCGCCACCCGCCACCCGCCACCCGCCCGATGCTCGTCGCCTTCCGCACCGATGCTTCGGCCGCCCTCGGGGCCGGCCATGTGATGCGCTGCGCCGCATTGGCCATGGCGCTGCAGCGAGTCGGCGGGCGCAGCGTCTTCCTGTGCGCGGCCGCACCCGGTGACCTGAACGGCTGGCTGGCAGAGCAAGGTCATGACGTACGGCCGTTGCCGACCACCCGTCGAAGCGCCGACGAGCCGGCCTGGCAGGTCGATGCCGCCGGCGACGCCGCGCAGACGCTGCGGGCCATCGCCGACCTGGACGCTCGCCCTGACTGGCTGGTCATCGATCACTACGGCATCGATGCGGGCTGGCTGGCCGCCTGTCGGCCTGCCGTCGACCGTGTCTTCCTGATCGACGACCTGGGTGGCCGATCGCTGCGGGCCGATACGCTGCTGGACGTCGGCCCGGGGGCGGCGGCTCGCCAAGAACACACGCCGCTGACGGCCGGAGGCCGGCGCCTGTTCGGCCCTCGTCATGCCCTGCTGCGCCCCGAGTTTGCAGCCGCGACGCCGCCCGCCCCGCTCGCCGCCCTGGCGCCGCGCCCTGACGGCACTCACGACACCGACACGCGGCCTCGTCTGCTCGCCTGCATGGGCGGCAGCGACCCCCACGACGCGCTCGGCACGGTGCTCGCCGCCTGGCGATTGCTGCCGGCGCCGCGGCCGAGGCTCGCCATCGCGGTCGGCGCCGGCAGCCCGAACCTGGCCGCCCTGCGCGAGCGTTGCGATGCGTTCGGCGACGTTTCCTTGCATGTGCAGAGCGCCGACATGGCCGGGTTGATGGCGGCTGCCGACTGGTTCGTCGGCTCGGCCGGCGGCATCAGTTGGGAACGCTGCGCCGTCGGCCTGCCGGCGGTCATCGGCACGGTGGCCGACAACCAGCGGGCCAATCTGCAGGCGTCGACGCGCGAGCGGACCGGCATCGGCGTCGGCGCCTGGGCCGAGGTGTCGCCAGCAAACTTGGCGGCGCTGCTGCGGCGCCTGCTGCCACGCCACGGCCTGCGCGCCCGCATGGCGGCACGCGCGCACCGCTTGGTCGACGGCGAAGGCGCGCTGCGGGTGGCCCTGCACCTCGCGGCACCCACCTTGAGCCTGCGACCGGCCACGGCCGACGACGCGGCGCCGGCCTTTGCCTGGCGCAACGCGGCCGGCACCCGCCGGCATTCGTTCGATCCGCGGCCGCTGGATCTGCAGGATCACCTGGGCTGGTGGTCGGGCGCGCTCGCCGACCCGGCGCGCACGTTGCTCGTCGCGCGAGTCGGGGAGATCGCGGTCGGCGTGCTGCGGCTCGACCACGAGCCGACCGGCTCGACCACGCCGGCGCGGGTTTCCGTCTATCTCGATCCGCGCTGGGTCGGCCTCGGCCTCGGCCCGTCGCTGCTGGCCGCCGGCCAGCGCTGGGCGGCCGGTCACCTGCCCGCGGCGGCGCTGCTGGCCGAGATCAGCCCGGACAACCGAGCGTCGATCACCGCTTTCGAGACGGCCGGCTTCCGCCGATCGGCAAAGCCACGAACCTGGGAGTGGCGCGCACGAGCCGCCTCCGAGTCCGGGTCCGGGTCCGAGTCCGGGTCCGTTGCCTTCGTCACGAACGCCTGTTCGCTACCTGAATGATTTTGTTAGTTCTCGGAGTGCCACATGCCCAATCCATCGTCCAGCCTGTCGATCAACGGCCGGC